>NZ_JASHLT010000030.1:0-90518 GCF_030056615.1 Streptomyces sp. HNM0645
CAGCGACAGGCAGAGCACCCAGACGCTTCTCCACCACGGACGTCACCGCCACTTCAAGACGCTGACGCTGAGACCGTGGCCGCGGGGACCGGGAAGTCATCGACACACCCGATCCAACGCCACACCCCCGGCCCAGGACACCCCCAGGCCGGTCACACCATACGAATCAACGACCCGCGAAGTACGGGTCTAGAGGGCCTACCTGCGACTGATCTTGGTCGGTGAGTGCCGGGCCATGGAGACGGTCGCGCCCAGCTGAACCCGCGGGCCGGCACGCCCCGGGGTCAGTCACGGGTCAGCCACCGCAACTGGACTAGGCCTCGAAGCGCCCGAACCGCCCCCGATGGAACAGCAGCGGATCGCCGTCGTCCTCCGCGCCCAGGGCCTCCACCCGTCCCACCACGATCAGATGGTCGCCGCCGGTGTGGACCGTGCTGATCGTGCAGTCGATCCAGGCGGGTACGGAGGCGAGGCGGGGGGAGCCGGTCACCGGGGCGGGGGTGTGGGCGACGCCCTCGAACTTGTCGGCGCCGCTCACCGCGAACGCGCGGCAGAGGCCACCCTGGTCCGCTCCGAGGACGTTGACGCAGAACGCCCCGGCGCGGGCGATGCGCGGCCAGGTCGTCGACGTACGGGCGACCATGAACACCACCAGGGGCGGGTCGAGCGACAGCGACGCGAAGGACTGGCAGGCGAAGCCCGCAGGGCCGCCGCCCTCCGCGTCGTGGGCCGTGACGACCGTGACCCCGCTCGCGAAGTGCCCGAGCACGCGCCGGAACTCGGCGGGGGCGACCGGCAGCCGTTCGTCCTCCCCGACGGTGCGCAGCGCGGGACGCGGCAGCGGGTCGAAGGACGGCTCGCCCGGCGGGGCGGCGCCGGCGGAGCGGAGGTAGCGGACGGCGGTCGCGGCCATCCCGGCGTGTCCCATCACACCGTCCATTGAACCTGAGGGTGCGTCAGATGGGAACCCTCCGCCCCGCCCGCCCTCCTGTCGTGATGGGCCGCCCCGGTGAACCCACCCCGCACCGGTCCGCGCGCCTTCGGTCCGCGCGCGCCTGCGCTCCGCGTGCGGCAGCGGTTTCCACAAGGAGGCGGTCCCCACCCGGCAGTGGTCCGCGCCCGGTAGCGTGGAGCCGACCAGTCGCCGCCGTCACGGAGAAGCACCGACATGGGCACACCCCTGTTCGTCAAGGTCTGCGGTCTGCGCACGGAACGGGACGTGGACACCGCCGTCGAGGCCGGGGCCGACGCCATCGGCTTCGTCTTCGCCGAGAGCCCGCGCCGTATCGACGCCGGTACCGCGCGGCGCCTCGCCGCCCGAGTGCCCGACGGCGTCCTGACGGTCGGCGTCTTCCGCGACCAGCCGCTCGATTCCGTCCGCGCCCTGCTGGGCGAGACCGGCATGCGTGCCGTGCAACTGCACGGCCAGGAGGACCTCGCGTACTTCGACGCCCTGCGTCCGGACGCCCGCACCCTGATCCGGGGGGTCGCCGTCAGGGGCGAGGTTCCGCGGTACGGCGAGCGCGGCGAGGACGTCCTCCTGCTCGACGCGCCCGTGCCCGGCGCGGGCGAGACCTGGGACCGCAGCGGCAAGCAGCTCCCGGCCCCCGGCCGGCGCTGGCTGCTCGCCGGTGGACTCGACCCGCACAACGTCGCGGACGCGGTCCGCACGGCCCGCCCCTGGGGCGTGGACGTCTCCAGCGGCGTCGAGATCAGCCGCGGAGTGAAGAGCCCCGAACTGATCGATGCGTTCATCGCGGCCGCCCGCGGCGCCTCGACGGTGTCCTGACCGGCGGCAGCGTACCGAGCGCCTCCCCGGCCTCCCCGGCGTCGCCCGCGCCCTCGTCCGGCACCGCACTCCGCACCGACCGAGGAACCGCTAATCCGTTTGCCGCTGGCCGGTCCGGCCGGATAGGAAGCCTGCATGCTAAGAGGCGGCATGGTCGGGCTCAGGGCCCGGCACGAGGACGACATCCCGATCCTGCGGGCCGAGCTCTACGACGACGTGGTCAACGCCTCGCGGGCCGAAAGCGGGCCGTGGCGGCCGATCACGCCCGGCTCGAAGGACCCGCGGCTCGTGGTGGACGACGAGGAGCAGGGGAGCGTCCCGTTCTCCGTGGTGGAGCTGGACGGCGGCACACTGGTCGGCGCCGCGACGCTGTGGGGCATCGACAACCACAACCGGTCCGCGCACATCGGGCTGGGGCTGCGGCCGTCCGCCCGCGGCAAGGGCTACGGCACCGACGTGGTCGCGGTGCTCTGTCACTACGGATTCGTCGTGCGCGGCCTGCAGCGGCTGCAGATCGAGACGCTGTCGGACAACGAGGCGATGCTCCGCTCCGCCGAGCGCAACGGCTTCGTCCGCGAGGGCGTACTGCGCTCCTCGGCCTGGGTGATGGGCGAGTTCCTGGACGAGGTGCTGCTCGGCCTCCTCGTCCGGGACTGGCAGCGGGACCCGCAGGTCCGGGCTGCCGTCCGCCCGGCAGGTGCGGGGCGCGGAGCAGCCCGGGACGGCTGAGGAAAACGGGTCGCGGGGGCGGCCGTCCCCGGGTTCCATGACCCCATGGTGTCCATCGACCGTCTTTCGGCCTTCGCGGCCATGTCGTTCCTGCTGATCGTGATCCCCGGCCCCAGCGTGCTGTTCGTGATCGGGCGCGCACTGGCGCAGGGGCGCCGCGCCGCGCTGACCACGGTCGTCGGGAACACGCTGGGGGCCTGTCTGCTCGTCGTGACCGTCGCCCTCGGGATCGGCACCGTCGTGGAGCGGTCCGTCCTCGTGTTCACGACGCTGAAGCTCGCGGGCGCCGCGTACCTCGTGTACCTCGGGGTCAAGGCGGTACGGCAGCGGCGGTCCCTGCAGTCCGCGATCACGGCAGGCGGCCCCGGGCACGGGAGTGCGCGGACGCTGTGGGAGGGGTTCGCGGTCGGGGCGGCGAACCCGAAGACGGTCGTGTTCTTCGCCGCCGTGCTGCCGCAGTTCGTCGACCGCGAGGACGGGCACGTCGTAGTGCAGATGCTGCTGCTGGGCCTGGTCTTCAACGTCATCGCGCTGGTCTCCGACAGCGTCTGGGGCCTGGCCGCGGCGACCACGCGAAGCTGGTTCGCCCGGTCGCCGCGGCGGCTCGCCGTGATCGGTGGGGCCGGCGGACTCGCGATGATCGGCCTCGGCGTCACCGTCGCGGCGACGGGCCGCGAGGACTGAACGCGCGAGGACCGGGAGCCCCGCTGGAGGCGGCGACGCGCCCCTACCGTCCCCGGTACTGCGGCGTCCGGCGTTCCACGAAGCCCGCGACGCCCTCGTTCGCGTCCCGCGTCGTCATGGCGATCTCCACCGCCGACGCCTCCGCCGCGAAGGCGGAGGCGCGGTCGACGTCGAGCGAGGCGTTCACCAGCTGCTTGGTGAGCGCGAGGGCGCGGGTCGGGCCGTGTGCCAGGCGCTCGGCCCACGTGCGGGTGGTCCTCTCCAGCTCGTCCGCCGCGACGACCCGGTTGACCAGCCCCATCCGCTCGGCGTCGGCCGCGGACAGCGCGTCCCCGAAGAACATCAGCTCCTTCGCGCGGTGCGGTCCGACCAGTCGCGGCAGCAGATACGCCCCGCCCCCGTCCGGGACGAGTCCGCGCCGTACGAACACCTCGATGAAGCGCGCGGATTCGGCGGCCAGGACCAGGTCGCAGGCGAAGGCCAGATGCGCGCCGATGCCGGCCGCCGTGCCGTTCACCGCGGCGATCACCGGCTTCTCGCAGTCCAGGACGGCGGCGATGAACCGCTGTGCGCCGAGCCGGATCATCCGGGCCACGTCGCCGGGCACGCGCTCCCGCGCGCCCGCCGAGGACGAACCGGGCGCGGCACTGCCGGGCTCGGAACTCCCGGACGCGGGGTTCCCGGTCGCAGATGCATGGGGACGCTCGCCTGCTTCGGGCCGCTCGCCGCGCAGGTCCGCGCCGGCGCAGAAGCCCTTGCCCGTCGCGGTGATCACGACCGCCCGGACGTCGGGATCGGCGGAGGCGTCCGCGAGGAGCGTGATGATCCGCTCGCGCTGGTCCCGGGTGACGGCGTTCATCGCCTCGGGCCGGTCGAGTGTGATCCACGAGACGCCGTTCTCCGTGCGGTGCAGCACGCCCCGCGTCACCGGTCCCTCCTCGCTCACCGGCACACCGCCAGCGCGTCCAGTGCCACCGCGCCCTGGCCGCGGGGCAGGACCATCAGGGGATTGATGTCCAGCTCCGAGAGGTCCCCGCCGAGCTCCAGCGCCATCCGCTGGACCCGCAGGACGACTTCGACGAGCGCGTCCACGTCGACGGGAGGCCCGCCCCTGACCCCGTCGAGCAGGGCTCGTCCGCGCAGTTCGGCGAGCATCGAGCGGGCCTGGTCCTCGCCGAACGGCGGGACCCGCACCGCCACGTCCCGCAGCACTTCCACGAGCACCCCGCCGAGGCCGACCGTCACCGTCGGCCCGAACAGCTCGTCCCGCGTCACGCCGACGACCATCTCGATCCCGCGCTCGACCATCTGGCAGACGAGGACGCCGTCCAGGTCCACGCCCTCGTACCGGGCGATGTCGGTCAGTTCGCGGTACGAGTCGCGGACCTGGCTGGCCGAGGTCAGCCCGATCTTCACCAGGCCCAGCTCCGTCTTGTGCGCGAGCTGCGGCGCGGACGCCTTCATCACCACCGGGTAGCCGACCAGCCCCGCCGCCCTCACGGCGGCCGCCGCGCTGGTCACCAACTGCTCGCGCGGCACCCGGATCCCGTACGCGCGCAGCAGCTGCTTCGCCGCGTGCTCGCTGAGCCGGTGGCCGGCTCGGAGCAGCGCCTGCGCCTTGCGGAAGGAGGGGGAGAGGGTGCGGGGCGCCTCGTCGAAGGGGGAGCGGTAGCCGCTGGTGAAGCGGTGGTGGTCGAAGTACGCCTTGACGGCCGTGATGCAGTTGCCGAACGTGCGGAAGGTCGCGACCCGGGACGAGCCGAGCAGTGTCGTCCGGTACGCGTCCTCCGTCCCGACCGGTGAACCCCACACCACGCACACCAGCTTGTCCGTGGCCTCCGCCGCGTCCACCAGGTCCTGTGCGAGCCTGTCGCTCATGGGCGGGAAGGGTCCGGTGATCGGGCAGATCAGCACACCGACGCCGGGGTCGGCGAGGATCGCGTCGATGATCCTCCGGCCGCGCCAGTCGCCGACGGGATGCCCGCCGTTGTCGACCGGGTTGGCGACGCTCAGGTACTCCGGTATCCACTGGTGCAGTTCGGCCTGGCGGTCCGCGGACAGCTGGGGCAGTCGCAGCCCGGCCGCGGTGGCGAGGTCAGCGAAGTGCGCGCCCGTGCCGCCGGAGATCGAGTAGACGACGACCCCGTCGGCGGCGGGCCTGCGGGCCCGGGCCAGGAGGGCCGCGGTGTCCTGGAGCTCGTCGAGGCCGTCGACGCGGATCACCCCGTACTGGCGCATCGCCGCGTCCACGACCCGGTCCGCGCCGGTGAGCTTGCCGGTGTGCGAGGCGGCCGTCCGGGCGCCTGCCTCGGTACGGCCCACCTTGACCGCGACGACCGGGACACGGTTGCGGGCGGCCCGGTCCGCGGCGAGCAGGAACGAGCGGCCGTCCTTGAGGCCCTCCACGTAGCAGGCGATGGCCCCGACCTCGGGCCGTCCGGAGAAGTACGAGATGAAGTCCGCGGTCTCCAGGTCGGCCTCGTTGCCCGTCGGCGCCCAGTGGGAGAGCCGTACACCGAGTTCCTGCATGGTGAAGACGGGGCGGCCCTGGTGGCCGGACTGGGTGATCAGCGCGATGGCGGGGCCCTCGAGGTCGTCGCGGAACCGCTCGAAGGCGTTGAGGTTGGTGTTCGGTCCGAGCAGCCGCAGCCCGGACCGTTCCACGGCGGCGGCGAGCCGTCGCTGGGCGTCGGCGCCGGCCTCGCCGGTCTCGGCGAACCCGGACGCGAAGGCCACGGCGAACTTCACCTTCGCCTGGCCGAGTTCCTCGATGACGGGCAGCGGGTCGCCGACGAGGAGCACGGCGAGGTCCACGGGCTCGGGCAGTTCGGCGACGGACGGTACACAGGGCAGTCCGAAGACGGCGGTACGGGTCGGATGGACCGGGTGCAGTCTCGCCCCGACCCGTTCGGCCCAGGCGATCAGCTGGCGGGTGATCCCGGTGTTGGGCCGGCCGTCGGCGTCGGAGGCGCCGACGACGGCGACCGCCTCGGGCCGGAAGAAGCGGTCGAGTTCGGGTACGGGCGCGTACAGCGGACGGCCGCTGACGTCGAGGTCGCCCTCGGCCGCGGTGACGCCGTGGACGGCCGCCCCGGTCTGCTGCCCGCAGGCCACCACTCGGGCGCGGAGGTCGGTGGTCAAGGTGCCGTGGGTTGATCCAAGCATCGTTCCGCCGCTCCTTGCTCGTCGGCCATGTTACTGACGCATAGTCAGATTACAGAACTGACGGCATGTCAGGAATGGTCCGTGCGCGGGGAAGTGCCTGGGAGCGAGCCCGGCCGGACGGGGCGCGCGGGGATGCTGCCCGGGGCCACCCGGAAGGAACCCGTCTCCCGGCGATCGGACCCCGGGATGGCCGGATGTGCGGGAGGGGCTGGCCGGATCACCGGTACCGGTGGGGTTGCGGGGGTCTCGCCCGCGCCGCCCCGGGACCTCCCGCGGGCGCCCTGGAGGCCGGTGCCTGTGCCGGTGCCGGTGCCGGTGTCGACGTCAAGGCGGCCGTCAGTCGGCGCCGGGTCCGTCCCCGCGGGGGATCCCCGCCCCGGGGGGCGGGGGGTCACTTCGACAGGGCCTTGGCTATCTTCCGCGCGTCCAGAGCCATTTCGCGGAGCATCCCGCTGATCGGGTTGGTGAAGCCCGTGAAGTACAGGCCCGGGGCCTCGCGCGGGGTCCGGCCGCCGTGGACGGCCGGCCGACCACGGTCGTCCAGTACGCCGAGGTGCCCCAGCAGCGGTTCCAGTGCGCGGTGGTAGCCGGTGGCCGCGATGACCGCGTCCGGCGATATGCGGGAGCCGTCCGCCAGGACCACCTTGCCGTCGTCGAACGACTCGACGGCGGCGACCGGCTCCACCGTCCCGCTGCGGACCGCGTCGATCAGGCCCACGTCCTGTACCGGGATGGCGCCCTGCCGGACCCGTGTGTACAGGCCCGCCTCCGGGCGCGGCAGGCCGTGCTCGGACAGATCCGGCACGGCGATCCGGGCCAGCAGCCGACCCACCGCGTCCACCAGCCGCACCGGCAGCCGCCGGACGAGGATCCCCGTGCGCTGTGCCGGCCAGCCGGCGGTCGAACGGCGGACGATGTGCGGCGCGGTCCGCACGGCCAGACGCACCCGTGAGGCTCCCGCCTCGGCCAGGTCCGCCGCTATCTCCGCGCCCGTGTTGCCGACCCCGACGACGAGCACGTCCTTGCCCGTGTAGGGGGAAGGGCTGCGGTACGCGGAGGCGTGCAGCAGTTCGCCCGTGTACGTGTCCCGGCCGGGCCAGTCCGGCATCCGGGGGGTGTGGTTGAACCCGGTCGCCACGACGACGGCGCGCCCGGTGAGCCGCCGTCCGCCGCTCGCGTGGAGCACCCAGTCCGGGCCCTCGGGCTCGATCCTGGACACCTCCACGCCCGTCATCAGCTCCAGCTCGTGGAACTCGGCGTACTTCTCGAGGTAGCGGACCACGTCGTCCCGGGCGACCCAGCGCCCGAAGCGGCGCGGCATGGGCAGGCCGGGCAGTCCCGACAGGCGCCGGGTCGTGTGCAGGTGCAGCCGGTCGTAGTGCCCGCGCCAGGATGCCCCGACGGTGTCCGACTTCTCCAGGACGACCGCTCTCACCCCGCGCTCCCGCAGGGCTGCGGCGACGGCGAGTCCGCCGGGTCCGGCCCCGATGACGTACACGGGGCGGTCGTTGGTGAGGTCGATGGCTCTGTGGTCGGGCATGAGTGCTCACTGTAGTGGCGCGCGGTTGCGAAACGGTCACGGCCGGCTACCTCTTGCGCACACGGACCGCTTCCGGTGAACTGACGTACCGTCAGAATCTGTGGGGAGGGGACCGGCAATGCGGACGATCTTGCTCACCGGCGCCGAATGGCTCGCCGTCCTGCGCATCGGCCTCGGCCTGTGGTGGCTGGAGAGCTGGCGGCACAAGGACAGGAAGGGCTGGTTCGAGCGGGGCACCGGCATCGCCTGGGCCGCCGAGGTCGCAGCGAAGCACCGCTGGGCGGCGGTCAGGTCCGGCTTCGACCGGATCGTGGCCCCGCGCCCCAGGGCGATGGCGTACATCGTCGTCTACGCCGAACTCGCCCTCGGGCTCGGGCTGATCACCGGCTTCGTCACCCCGGTCGCCCTGATCGGAGGGCTGACCCTCAACCTCCTCTACCTGGTACTGATGATCCACGACTGGGCCGAGCAGGGGCAGAACGCGATGATGGCGCTGATCTCGCTCGTCGCGCTGCTCGCCGTGTCGTGGCAGGCATGGTCCCTCGACAGCGCACTGGGGCTCTTCCTGTGAGCGCGGGAGCGAACGGCGACGGGAGCGGCACCGACCTGACGGCCGCGGCGCCCGCCCGGGCCGCGTCTCACGCGGACCCGACCGTGTCCCCGGCTGCCCGGACCGCCCCGTCCGCGGACCGGACGGCTGCCGCTCCCGGCCGAACAGCGTCCCCCGCGGACCGGACCGCGGCGGCTCCCGCCCGGACCGTGTCTTCGGCTGCCCGGACGGTGTCCCCCGCGGACCGGACCGCGGCGACCCCGGACGTCGACGACTTCACCCGCCCGTGGTGGGACGCCGCGGCCGAGGGGCGTCTGCTGGTCCGCCGCTGCGGCGCGTGCGGCCGTGCCCACCACTATCCGCGCGAGTTCTGCCCGTACTGCTGGAGCGAGGCCGCCGTCTGGGAGCCGGCGAGCGGCCGGGCGACCCTCTACACCTGGTCCGTCGTCCACCGCAACGACCTGCCGCCCTTCGGCGCCCGCACGCCCTACACCGCCGCCGTCGTCGACCTCGCGGAGGGCCCGCGGATGATGACCGAGATCGTCGAGTGCCCGGAGGCGGAGCTGCGGATCGGGATGGAGTTGGAGGTCGCCTTCCGGGAGGAGGGCGGGGGAGTGGTGGTCCCGGTGTTCCGCCCGGCGGCTGAGGTCAGCCGGCGGGCTCGGCCATCCGGCGCATGACGGCGACGGGGATCGTCGGGTTCACCAGGGCGTCGCGGAACGTCCTCCGGTCCCGCAGCAGCCGCACCAGCATGCGCGCGGGCAGCCGTCCGTGCCTCACCGCCGTCACGCGCACCGCTTCGTGCGGGTCGTCGAGCAACCGCACCGCCGACGCCGTCGGCAGCCGAGGATCCTCAGCGGCCCGGCGCCGCACCTCCCAGTGGGGATCCCGGCTGAAGCGCTCCACCAAGTCCGCCGTCGAGTCCGGGTCGTCCAGCGCAAGTTGACGCAGCCGGTGATGCGGGTCGTCCGCGTACCGGAGCAGATCCCGGCGCGGGAAGTTCGGATGCGAGCGCGGCCTCCCCGGGCAGCTCAAGCTGCCGTTCCACCACAGCCACACCTCCAGCAGCATGGACGCGGGCGCGTCGTCGCAGGACTCGGCGAGGAACAGCCGAACGACCTGGTCCTCGTCCCGGGCGAGACGCTCGACGACGTCCGGCGGTAGGCGCTTCGCCCGGGCGGCGCTGCTGCGCAGGAGCAGATGGGACGAGGCCGCGCAGCGGCGCATGGCCTCCGGATCGTCGTGGAGCGCATGGACCCAGGGCAGCGTCAGCCGCATACCGTCCGGATCGACCTCCGCCCGGACCGCCGCCCGCTGTTCCTCGGTAAGTTCGGGCCGTACGGACACCTGGAAGCGGACGTTGTCGTCGTCGTCCTCGGCGAGCACGGCCACCAGATCCGGGTCCAGATGGGGATTGCGCGCCACGGACCGCCGCCGCGCGGCGTCCCCGTGCCCGCACAGGTACTCCGCGAACCCCCGCTCCAGACGGCACGTCTCCACGGCCTCGTCGGTGAAGCCCTGTTCCTCGAACACCGACCTGGGCAGCGGGTGCGTCGCGTGGTGCCGCAGCAGGGCCGCGGCACGCACACCGGAGTCGGCGTCGCCACGCAGCGCCTCCCGCGCCGAGAGCGCCAGGTCCTCCCACCCCGTGCACGCGGCGGCGCGGACCCGCGCGTCGGGGTCGGCCGCGAGCGCGGCGCGCAGCGCGCCGGGAAGCGGGCAGCCGCGGCGCGCACGAGCGCCGAAGCGTCCCCGGCGAGCCGCTCGTACCCCTCCGCGGTCAACTCCGCGCCCGTCCGCGCGGCGTCCTCGGCGAGCAGCGCCCGGCGCGCGGAACCCGGCTCGGCCAGGATCAGCCGCGTCCACTGTCCGGCGGTCAACGGGTGCCGTCGTTCGACGAGTTGCGACCGCACGTTCCGGTCCGGGTGGTCGACGGCGGCGTCCACCACCCCCGGCGGCAGGTCCTTGCGCCACAGGAGATCGGCCGCCGAGTCCAGCAGCCGCACCAGCACGTCCCCGGGCACCGCCCGGTTGAACCCGAGCCACTCGCGCCAGCCCGCAGGCAGCTCCGGGGGCCGCATCGGCCCCTCGAAGAGCCACGCCCACGCGGCCTCACGCTCCTCGGGCGTCTCCCGGGCCTCCGCCCGCGCGGCCTCCTCCTGCCGCTCCCGGATCCGGTCCACGGCGACCAGCCGGACGTCGTACTCCTCGCAGGTGACGCCGAGCAGCGACCCGCCGTCGACCGCCGCGGTCACGAACTCGGGCCGCCCCGGCCGTTCGCCGAGGACGCCCGCGAGATCCCACTCGGCGCCGAGCCGCACCCGGACCCAACGCCTCGGACCACTGCGGGAATCGGCGACGTCGACGAGGAACACGCCGTCCGTCCCGATCACGCCGTACTCGACCGCGAGCCGGTGCCACTGCGCGTTGACCGCGGAGACGAGGTCCGGCCGGTCGTACCGGACGCGCGCGGTCGGTTCCATGCCCATCGCGGCGAGGGGCCGCCACACGGCCCGCGCCGGAAGGACGTCCTCGTCCCGGGGCCGGTCCCCCACGAACTCCAGCCCGGCGCGTGCCATCAGTCCGGCGAACTCTTCTCCCCACCCCGTCATACCGGCCATGATCCCCCGGCTCAGCCCTCGGGCGACAGGCACAGCTGCGCGGTGACCACCGCGAACAGCAGCTCCGGGTCCACGAACTCCCCGGCGGCCGGCGGCCCCGCGCGCCAGGACAGCGGATGGGCGTTGCCGTCGGCGGCCGGGACGCCGACGTACTGGTCCCGGGCGCACGGGCCGAAGCAGGCGGCACCGGGCGGCCAGGGATGCTCCTCAACGAGGGCGGAAGCTGCGTCGAGATCGCCTACGCCTGGCGCACCTCCAGCTACAGCGGCAACGAGGGCGATGCGTGCGTCGAGGTCGCCGCCTGCCCCCACACCGTCCACGTCCGCGACTCCAAGGTGCCGGACGGCCGGATGCTCAGCGTCGCGCCGGCCTCCTGGGCGGCGTTCGTCGCCACGACCGCCGCCCCGCGCCCGGCCCGGTAGCTCGCGCCATGCGTGTGGTGACGTGGAACGTGTGGTGGCGCTTCGGGCCCTGGGAGAAGCGGCGGCACGCGATCCTGGCCGTCCTGCGCGAGCTGCGGCCCGATGTCGTCGGCCTCCAGGAGGTGTGGGCGACGGGTGACGAGAACCTGGCGCGGTGGCTCGCCGAGGAACTGGGGCTGCACTGGACATGGGCGGCCTCCGACGCGCCGCAGCGGTGGCAGCGGAGGAACGGCGAGACGGACGTCGACTTCGGCAACGCCGTGCTCAGCCGGTGGCCGATCGCGGACCGGGAGGTGCTGCGGCTGCCGTCGGCCGCGAGGTACGAGGACGGCCGCCTCGTGCTGCACACCCGGCTGGACGTGCCCGGCGGCCCGCCCGTGCCGTTCTTCACCACGCGTCTGACGTCCGACATCGACGCCTCGGCCGTGCGTTGCGCCCAGGTGCGCGAGCTGGTCGGTTTCGTCGCCCGGCACCGGGGTGACGGCCCGTACCCGGCCGTGATCACGGGGGACTTCGCCTGGTACGAGCACCGCGACAGCGACGCGAAGGCCGCCGACTTCCCTAGGCCGGAGGTCGTGCCCCTGGTCGACGCCGCGCTGGTGGACGTGGCGGCGGCCCGGCCCGACCATCCGGACACGGCCGACGTGCGGCATCTCCTGGCGTACTTCCTGACCCGGCAGGGCCGGTACGACGCGGCGCTGGAGCAGTTCCGGATCGTCGACGGGTACGTCGACGCACTGCCGTGGCGCTACTGGACCGACCCGGCCGCTGTCTACTGCGGTTGGCGGGACCGCGCGGTGCGGGGCGCGCGCAGGCGCTGAGCGCCGGGCGCCGAACCCGCAGTCGGCGCCCGGCCGCGGACGTGACAGTGGGGCCTCCCGTGGCGGAAGGCCCCACGTCGTTCGACCGGGTGGTGTCGCCGTGCGTCAGAAGCGGTCGCGCGTCCCGGACAGCCCCGGGACTCCCGGAGGTGTCGGCAGCGGAAGCTGCAGCCGGTCCTTGCGCTGGCCGGCCGGGGTCCGGCAGGTCAGGTCCTTCGCCGGCAGCCTGCCCGTCGTCAGATACGCGGTCGCCGTCTTGTCGGCGCAGGACTTGGAGCCGTAGATGCCGTGGCCCACGCCGCCCAGTACCGTGACCATACGGGAGCCCTTCATGGCCCGGCGCAGGCCCTGACCGCTGGTCAGCGGCGTCTGGGAGTCCCACTCGTTCTGCAGGACGAGCGCGCCGACCCTGTTGTCGATCCTGGTGGCCTGTTCGGGGCCGTTCTTCCAGAACGCACACGGCTTGATGTTGGACGCGAAGTCGCCGTACAGCGGGTACCTGGCCTTGTCGCGGATCGCGTCACGGCGGTACTGCTCGGGGTCGCGCGGCCAGGAGCGGGTGTCGGCGCACACCACGGCCCAGAAGCTCGCGTCCCCGTTGTCCGAGGGCACGGCGCGGGCGAACGACGGCGGGACGGGGCTCTGCGACCCGCTGCGCTCGCGGGACGGCGCCGGCTTCTTGCCCGCCGCGGCCTTCTTCAGGTCGGCGACCGTCTGGGCGGCGCCGGCCACGTCGAAGAAGATCGCCCGTCCGGAACGGATGTCGTCGCCGGTGACGCGCGTCCCGTCCATGTCGACGGGCTTGCGGTCGGCCCGGGCGACGAGGTCCCAGAAGGTCTTGCGGACCTTGGCCGGGGTGTTGCCCAGCTTGTACTTCGCGTGCCGCTCGGCGGTCCACTCGCTCCAGTGCGTGAACGCGGGCTCGGCGCCCTCCGCCCACACCTGGATCATCCCCCGCCAGATCCGCTGCGGGTCGACGGCGCTGTCCAGCACGAACCGGTCGGCCCGCTTGGGGAACATCTGCGTGTAGACGGCGCCGAGGTAGGTGCCGTAGGAGTACCCCAGGTAGGAGATCTTCTTCTCGCCCAGTACGGCGCGGACGACGTCCATGTCGCGCGCGGTGTTGCGGGTGGTGAACCGGAGCAGCGCGTCACCGCCCTTGGCCCGGCACTTCTCGGCCACCGTACGGGCCCACTTCACGTCCTTGGCGAACGTGGCGGCCTTGTACGGGCGCTCCCAGTTGCGTTCGCCGTCCTTCAGCCCGCAGCTCACGGGGGAGCTCTGGCCGACGCCCCGCGGGTCGAACCCGATGAGGTCGTACTTCTTCTTCACGGACGCGGGCAGTTCGCTCGCCAGGAACAGCGGCATGCTCAGGCCCTCGCCGCCGGGGCCGCCGGGGTTGAGCAGCAGCACTCCGCGCCGCTCCTTGGCGCTGGTGGCCTTCATCCGCGACACGGCGACGTCGATCTTCTTGCCGCCGGGACGGCTGTAGTCGAGCGGCACCTTGACCGTCGCGCACTGGAAGCCCGCCGGACTCTGCGCGTCGCAGCGCTTCCAGCGCGGCTTCTGCTGCGTGTACTGCTTCAAGGGGTCGGCCGCGGCGGGGATCTTGGGCGCCGGGGCGGCCGCCGAGGCGACGGCGGGGGTGAGCGCGGGGACGAGGGTCGCGACGGCGCTGACGGCCAGAACGGGGGCTATTCGTCTGCTTCGCACAATGATGCGGTCCTTGTGAGGGGGGTGGTCGAACGTCATCCACCCTTTCGCAGAACGGAGTTGCGCGAATCACTCGCCGGGCCCGGGGTCGGTCCGACCGCAGGAGGAGGGCGCGCCACGACGAATGGTCCCCCTGGCTGAGAACGGAAGCGGCCGATTTCCCGTCGGGGGTCCGCAGGCGTCGGACGGACAACCGCCGGCGGGCGGGGCCCGACGGCGTCTCCGGGGGATCGGACGAGAGGCGACGCGGCGGCGGCGCGAACCCGTCGGCGTCAGGACGGAATCCTCCCGACCGCCCTGTTCGTCTCGCGGCCCGCCCCGCTACGGCCAGAGCATTTCCCGGACCCACGCGTCCGCGTCGTCCTCTCGCCGGTAGCGCAGCCGGACGTGCCGGCGTCGCGCGTCCCCCTGGAAGAACTCGACCTCGGACGGGACGAGCACGTACACCGTCCAGGTCTCCGCCGTCGCCTCCGGATCGGTCTCGGCGCGCTCCCACGCGGCCGCGTTCGCCCGCCGCAACTCCTCCTGCGAGCCGAGGACCTCGCTCTGCCGGCCGACGAGCGCCGCCGCCAGCGCCCCGGTCGACCGGGCGTGCAGATCGGCGTACGCCTCCTCCGGGGTGCCCGGCACGACCCGGCCGCGGACGCGTACCTGCCGGCCGTGCAGGGACCAGTAGAAGCCGAGCGCCGCCTCCGGGCGGGCCGCGAGCTGGCGGCCCTTCGCGCTCGTCGCGTGGGTGGCGAAGTGCCAGCCGTGGGCGTCCGCGTCGTGCAGCATCAGCGTCCGCAGGTCGGGCCGGGAGTCCCCGTCCACGGTGGCGAGGGTCATGGTGTGCGGTTCGGGCTGGCCGGCGGCCGCGGCCTCCGTGAACCAGCGGTGGAACAGCGGCAGCGGCTCCGCCGGGGCGCCGTCCGGGTCGAAGGACGGCAGGTCCGTGTCCCAGACCTTCAGCGACCTGAGCAGCTCACGGAACTCTCGGGCGGTGCCGTCGCCGCCGGGATCGTGCGTCATGCCCCGATCATCACACCTGGCCCAGGTCGGACGACAGCCACCGCTGCGGCCGCATCCGCAGCACGACCGTCTCGCCGTGCTCCTTCAGCGCGAACTCGACGTACCCGTCGACCTTGCCCGGCGGAAGATAGCGGGCGGCGAGCTCCCGCAGCGCCGTCTCGGTGCCGGGCTCCGTCGACGTGACGGGCCCCTCGACCTGGACGTAGCGGACCGTGGGCTGCAGCCGGTCGACCATCAGCGAGAACCGCCCCGCCGCGCCGATCAGCCGGTGCTTGCGCGAGTCGCGCCCCGTCAGGATCCAGACTTCCCCGCCGGGTTCGTACTGGTACCAGATCGGCACGCTCAGCGGCGCCCGGCCGTCCTCACCGGAGTCGATCGCGATCGCCGCGACATGGGGCTCTGCCAGGAACTGCTCACGCTCTTCGCGACTGAGGGCCACCGGAATCTCCTCACGGGCTCGTGAACGGTCTGGGGAAGGGCGTCGCCCTCCCGTCCTCGTCCCACTGTGCCGCAACCGCCGCCCGCGCCCGCCCCGGACGCGCGGGAACCGGCCGGACGAGCGGGGCCGTTCGTGCCCCCCGGACCGGGCCCGTACCCGCCCCGTGCCGTTCAGCGGCCCAGTACCACCGTCCCCGACGAGCAGAACCAGCCGCCCGTACCCGAGGCCACGGCCAGTTCCGGGACGCTGCCGTCGGCCCGCCGCACCTGGTGGCCGCCCGCCTCCCCGCGTAGTTGGCGTACCGCTTCGACCAGCAGGAATAGCCCGCGCATGCCCGGATGGCAGGCGGACAGCCCACCGCCGTCGGTGTTCACGGGCAGCTCCCCGTCCAGCCGCAGCCGCCCCTTCTCCACGAACGCCCCTCCCTCTCCCTTGGCGCAGAAGCCCAGGTCCTCCAGCGTCACGAGGGTCATGTAGGTGAAGGCGTCGTAGACCTCGGCGATGTCGACGTCCCCCGGCCGCACGCCCGCCCGCTCGAACGCCAGCCGCCCGCTCACCGCGGCCGGGGAGACCGTGAAGTCGTCCCACTCCGACATCGTCGTGTGGGACACGTGCTCCCCGCTGCCGAGGACCCACACCGGAGCCTTGGCGGCGTCCGGGACGTACTCCTCCGCGACGATCAGCACCGCGCAGCCGCCGTCGCTGCGGACGCAGCAGTGCAGTCTGGTGAACGGGTCGGCGATGACGGGCCCGGACAGCACGTCGTCCACGGTGATCGGGTCGCGGAACATCGCGTCCGGGTTGCGGGAGGCGTTCGCCCGTGCCTGGACGGCGACTTCGGCCAGTTGCTCGGCCGTCGTCCCGTACTCGTGCATGTGGCGCCGGGCGGCCATGGCGTACTTGGCGATCAGCGTGTGCCCGTACGGCACCTCGAACTGGAGCGGCCCGCGGGCCCCGAAGGAGAGGTTGGAGGTGCGCCGCCCCGCGCGGACGTCGGCGCGGGCCGTCGAACCGTAGACGAGGAGCACGGCGTTGGCGTGGCCCGCGGCGATGGCGTCCGCGGCGTGTGCGGCCATGACCTCCCAGGTGGCGCCGCCGACGGAGGTGGAGTCCACCCATCGCGGCCTGAGTCCCAGGTACTCGGCGACCTCGGCCGGGGCGAGGGTGCCCAGCCCGGCCGAGGCCAGGCCGTCGACGACGTCGCGGCCGAGCCCCGAGTCGGCGAGGGCGCGCCGTGCGGCCTGGGCGTGCAGTGCGTACGGGGTGGGGCCGTCGACGCGGCCGCAGTCCGAGAGGGATATGCCGACGACGGCGACCTTGCGGGGGCGGCGCTGACTCCATGGCATGGATCTGACGGTACATCAGATATGCGGGGCGGCGGTACGGCTCGTCGCACGAGGCCGCCGCTCGCTCCACTCTGGGCTTCTGTCGCCACCACCCCTAACATGACGACCCGTCAGAAGTCGAGGGGAGACCCGATGGACGCCGCGTTCACCCCGGAGCAGTCCGAGATCCGCCGCACCCTGCGCGCCGCCCTCTCCAAGGGCGGACCGCCGGGACCGCCCGAACGCGACGGCACCGGCTCCGCCGCCGGGGCGGGGCCCGGTTACGACCCCGGCCTGTGGGCACGGCTCGCCGACCCTCTCGGCCTGCCCGGACTCGCCCTCGACGAGAAGTACGGCGGTGCCGGCTGCGGCACCACGGAGCTCGCCCTCGCCTCCGAGGAGACCGGCCGGGCGCTCGTACCGCTGCCGCTGTTCGCGACCTCCGGACTCGCCGCCCCCCTGATCACCGCGCTCGGCACCGAACGGCAGCGTGCCGAGCTCCTGCCCGGCATCGCCGGCGGCTCCCTCACCGCCGCCCTCTGCGTACCCGGCACCGCGCTCGCCACCGCCCTCGCCCTCACCGGCGGTGACGCGCACGGGACCTGGGCCGGCGGCGGCCGCGCCGGCGGCATCCAGGCGCGGCCCGACGGCCACGGCGGCTGGCGGCTCTACGGCGAGGCCGAACAGGTCCTCGACGGACACAGCGCCGGACTCCTCCTCGTCGCCGCACACACCGGCGGCTTCACCCGAGGCCGCACCCTCCTCTTCCTCGTTCGGGCCCGGGACGCCGACGGGCTGCGCCGTACCCGGTGGACCGCGCTCGACGAGACCCGGCCGCAGGCCCGCGTCCAGCTCCGCGACACCAGGGCCGAGCTGCTCGGCGACGATCCCGGCGCGGACGTGCCCGCCGCGCTCGCCGCCACCGGCCGCACCGCCGCGGCGCTGCTCGCGGCGGAGGCCGTCGGCGCGGCCGCGGCCGTTCTGGACCGCACCGTGGGGCACGTGAAGGACCGGCAGCAGTTCGGCCGGGCCGTCGGCTCCTTCCAGGCGGTCAAGCACCGCCTCGCCGACCTGTACGTGAGCGTCCAGGCGGCCAGGTCCGCCGCGTACTACGCCGCCTGGGACCCCGGCGAGGGCACGCTCGCCCTCGCGCAGTGCCTGGAGGCGCTCCGGACCGTCGCCGGTGAGGCGATCCAGCTGCACGGCGGCATCGGCTTCACCTGGGAGCACGCGGCCCACCGGTACTTCAAGCGGGCCGCCTCCGACGAACTGCTCTTCGGGCCCGTCCACCGGCTGCGCGCACGGGCGGCGGAGGCGGCGGGCCTGTTCGCCCCGGCGGCCGCTGTCCCCGCAGCCCCGGCGGCCGGGTTCGCCGACGGGCCCCGGGGCGGGGTCGGGGCGGGACCCCGGCCGGGCGCGCGAGAGGCGGCGGGCGTCTGATGCGCACCGGGATCCGCATGGTCCGGAAGATCTCCTCGACCCGCGCCTTCGCACGGCTCGCCCCGCACGTCATCCCGGCCATGGACCGGGCCGTCCACCGGATCACCGGGGGCAGGGTGCTGCCCAGCGCACGGATGCTGCCCGGGCTCGTGCTGACCGCGCACGGCGCGAGGACCGGGCTCCCGCGCCGCACACCACTCGCGTGCATGCCGGAGGAGGCGACCGGCACCTGGATCCTCGTCGGCTCCAACTTCGGCCGGCCGGGCCACCCGGCATGGACGGGCAACCTGCTCGCGCACCCCGAAGCGGAGATCAGCTGGCGGGGCGGGGACGTGCCGGTCCGGGCGGAACTGCTGACCGGCGAGGAACGCGCCGCCGCCTGGGGCGCGGCGCTCACGTTCTGGCCCCCGTACGCGACGTACCAGGCGAGGATCGACAGGGAGATCCGGCTGTTCCGGCTGACGCGGCGGAACACCGCGGAGGGCGACTGACGCCACAGGACGGCGCGGGACGGTGCGGGCGCGCACCCGACCGTGCGGAGCGGCCGCGACGGACCTGCCGGGACGTACCGGCGGAGGGACGTGGGTCCGTGAAGGGGCGCGTGCGGATCGGCGGAGGGGCGTCCCCGGCCGGTGCGGGCGTCCGCGGTCCTGCGGGCTGGCCGGTCAGGGCGTACGGGCGAAAGGTGCGACGGCGAAGGGCGTGCCGGTGCAGCGCGGGCCGACGCGGGCGCGCCGTGCCGGGGGGAAGGTGTGGCGGCGAAGGGCGTGCCGCGAGGCACGGTCATGACGGCGACCGAGCTTCCGCTGCCGACGGCCGCGTGGCCGGAAGTGAACGGGCTTTCCTGTGAAAGGACTTGGCGCGAGCGCGCCCGTCATCGCGGCCCGTCCGCTACTTCGTCGGCTTCCTGCCCGTGATGCCCAGGTGCACCAACAGCGCCAGGTTCGGCCTCAGTTCGGCCTGCTTGACGCCCCAGGTCTGGAAGCCCTTCTGGTGCGAGGCCACCGAGGCCAGCATCGCGACCAGCGAACCCGACACCGCCATCGGGCTGACGTCCTTGTCGACCTTGCCCTTGGACTGGAGCTCCTTCACCCCGTCCGCAAGGGAGTTGGTGACCGAGTTCAGGATCTTCATGCGGAGCTTGTAGAAACGTTTGTCGCCCTCGGCAGCGCCGAGGTCCACCACGCGGAGGATCGCGTCGTGCTTGCGCCAGAAGTCGAGGAATCCCTCGACGAGTTGCTCCGCGGTCTGCCAGCCCGCCTTGCCGACCCAGGACCGGCCCGCGACCAGGTCCGTCAACGCGGCCCCCTCCGTGGCCATTTCCTCCGCGAGTTCGAGGACCGCGCCCTCGACGTCGGGGAAGTACTGGTAGAAGGTCGCGGGCGAGGTCCCCGCCTTCCGGGCCACATCGATGACCTTGACGTCCCGGTACGGCGAGGAGCTGAGCATCTCGCTGAGACAGTCGAGCAGCTTCTGCCGCGTTGCCTGTCCGCGACGGCCGGCGACCCGGCCGTCGACAGTGCGTACTTGTCCTGTCATGCCGTCAGCTTACCGAGGGGTGATCGGCGCGCGATTCGGCCGACTGCAAATGGGGTGCTCCCGCCTCGTCCCCCGGGTGGGCCAACAGTGTTATCAACAGCCTGTGGATAATTTCGGTGGACAACTCAACGAACGGGCTCCTCTGCGTGCGGTGCATGCCGCAATCCGATTGACTGTGACTGACGTCACACCCCGTGTCGAGGGCTCTGCGCCGCGGAATCCGCACCAGGAACCCGCCCCGCGGAACCCGCGCCGAGGAAGGGGCCGGACCATGGCCGCATTCACCGAGGGCACGCCCTGCTGGGTGGACGCCCAACTGCCCGACCTCGAAGCGGGCAAGCGCTTCTACGGCGAACTGTTCGGCTGGACGTACAGCGAGAAAAGCGCTGATCACGGCCCCTACCCGCACTACACCGACGCCCTCCGCGACGGAAAGGCCGTCGCCGCCCTCGCCTCCAAGAGCGACGGCCGCATGCCCACCACCTGGGGCGTCTACTTCGCCACCGGCGACGCCGCCGCCACCGCCCGGCGGATCAGGGACGCCGGCGGCCAGGTGATCACCGCCCCCACGCCCGTCGACGGCCTCGGCACCGTCGTCCTCGCCGCCGACCCCGCGGGCGCCGTGTTCGGCCTCTGGCAGAAGGGTGAACGCGACGGCTTCGCCCTCCGGGGCGAGCCCGGCTCGTTCTGCTGGACCGAGGTCTACACCCGCGACAAGAACGCCGTCGACCCCTTCTACCGGGAAGTATTCGGCTTCCAGGGCACCCCGCTGCCCGACGACACCGTCGACTACCTGATGTGGTCGCCCGCCGGGGCCGAACCCGGCGGGGACGCCGCCGTCGGGGCCCGCAGCGTCATCACCGACGCGTTCCCCGTGGAGATGCCGGGCCACTTCCTCGTCTACTTCGCCGTCGACGACACCGACGCCACCGTCGAACACGCCGCCCGGCTCGGCGCCCGCGTCACCGCACCGCCGTTCGACATCCCCTACGGACGTATGGCCGTCCTCGCCGACGACCAGGGAGCCGCCTTCGCCGTGCTGGCGGAGCCCGGGCCCGGGCGGCCCCTCGGACGGGCATCCGGGGGCATCATCGAACAAAAGCTCGTCCGGCCGTCCGGGCGGACGGCCGGACCCGACGCGGAACCGCCCGGAGGCGGCCAGGCCGGACCGCGAACCGAACACCCGGACGGCCCCGCCCCCGAACGCGGGCCCGACACCCCCGGCCCGCCCACCGACTGAAGCCGCCGAACCCACCGAACCCGCCCGCCACACCCCGGCAGCCCGGCAAAATAGCCCGAGACACCCCGATACCGCCCCGGGTTCGCAACCGCGCCCTCCGGCAGGAACAATCAGGTGGCGACGGGGCCGTACCTACATGGCCCCTACGGGGAGGTGGCAGGCGAAGTGGAGCAGCTGACGCAGCACGACCCGAGGCGGATCGGCCCCTTCGAGGTGCTGGGACGGCTCGGAGCCGGCGGCATGGGGCTGGTCTATCTCGCACGGTCGGCGTCCGGCCGGCGCGTGGCGATCAAAACGGTGCGCACGGAGCTCGCCGAGGACCAACTGTTCCGCGTCCGCTTCACCCGCGAGGTCGAAGCGGCACGAGCGGTCTCCGGCTTCTACACCGCGGCCGTCGTGGACGCCGACCCGCGCGCCGCCGTGCCCTGGCTCGCCACCGCCTACGTCCCCGCCCCCTCCCTCGAGGAAATAGTGAACGAGTGCGGACCCCTGCCCGCCCAGGCGGTCCGCTGGCTGGCAGCCGGAATCGCCGAGGCCCTCCAGTCCATCCACGGCGCGGGCCTGGTCCACCGCGACCTCAAGCCGTCCAACGTCCTCGTCGTCGAGGACGGCCCCCGTGTGATCGACTTCGGTATCGCGTCAGGCGTCTCCAACACCCGCCTCACCATGACCAACGTCGCCGTCGGCACCCCCGCCTACATGTCGCCCGAGCAGGCCCGCGACTCCCGCAGCGTCACCGGCGCCAGCGACGTCTTCTCCCTCGGCTCCACCCTCGTCTTCGCCGCCACCGGACACGCCCCCTTCCACGGCGCCAACCCCGTCGAAACCGTCTTCATGCTCCTGCGCGAAGGCCCCGACCTGGCCGGACTCCCCGACGAACTGCGCCCCCTCATCGAATCCTGCATGCAGATGGACGCCGCCCTCCGGCCCAGCCCCGAGGACCTCCAGGCACAACTCGCACCGCACCTGTTCTCCTCCGGCGGCGACGACAGCGGCACCGCCTCCGCCTGGCTGCCCGGCCGCGCCGTCTCCCTCATCGAGGACCGCCGCGGCGGACGACTGCCCGGCACCGGCGGCCCCGCAGCCCGGCCCCGCCCCCACACACCCCCCGCACCCCCCAGGCCCGAACACGCCCCCGTCGCCGCCCGGCACACCCGCGGACCCGACCCCCGCAACACCGCGCCCGTCCGCCCCCAGCACGCCCCGCCCGGCCCCGACCACGGCCCCGTCCGGCTGCCCGGCGCCAAGGTCCCCATCGGCCCCGGCCCCCGCGCCGCGGCCGACGCCCGCCCCGACGCCGTCGACGCCGGCCCCGCCACCGGCTGGGTCCGCCCGCCCGGCGGAGAAGCCGCCACCAACGCCATGACCGCCGCCCCGCCCGTACCCGCACCCACCACACCCCCGGACACCGGCCCCGCACGCTGGCGCCCCTGGCGCTTCCGCATGTCCAACGACGTCTGGGGCACCCCCGTCGTCGACGGCGACCTCCTCTACGTCACCTCCTTCGAGGTACACGCCCTCGACGTCGCCAGCGGCCGCCGCCAGTTCAAGACCCGCGACGTCGCCTGGGCCATGACCGTCCACGGCGGACGCATCCACGCCTCCGACGGACCCACCCTCTACGCCCTCGACGCCAACGACGGCGGCGAACGCTGGCGCGCCCAGACCGACGCCTGGGTCTACTCCCTCAAAGCCGCCCGCGGCACCGTCGTCACCGCCACCCGCGGCGGCGGCGTCCAGGGCTGGGAAGCCTCCAACGGCGAAAAACTCTGGGAGATCACCGGAGCCCAGAGCGACTTCGAAACCCCAGAAGCCGGACCCGCACTCCGCGACGACACCGTCTACGTGTGGCGCAACGCCCGCCTCCAGGCCCTCGACGCCCGCACCGGCACCGAACGCTGGTCCTACCCCGTCGGCGACGCCGCCTCCTGCGGCGGCGCACCCGTACGCGTCACCCAGGCCCCCGACGGCTGCACCTACCTCGCCGCCGGCACCCGCGTCCTGTGCGTCGACACCATCACCGGCCACGTGCGCTGGCACTTCGAAGCCCCGGCGGTCTTCCTCTCCCCACCCGCCTTCGCCCCCGGCCCCGCCGTCACCGGCGGCGGCGTCTACCTCGCCGACTACCTGGGCACCGTCTACGCCCTCGACGCCACCACCGGAAAGGACCGCTGGCGCATCGCCACCGAGGCCCGCCAGTCCGTCGAACCCGTCCTCGTCGCCGACGGCAGCGTCCACGTCGGCAGCGGCAGCGCCCTCTACACCCTCGACACCGTCACCGGCACCCCCAGATGGAGGTTCGCCGCCGGCGGCGAGGTCACCGGCAGCCCCGTCGTCGCCGACGGCCGGATCCACTTCGGGTCAGCCGACCACGTGCTCTACACCCTCGACGCGGCCGGCGGACAACTCCGCTGGAAACTCGCCACCGGCGGCGAGATCACCGGCTCACCCGTCGCCCGCAACGGCGTCGTCTACGCCTGCTCCAAGGACCGCTGCGTCTACGCCCTCGACGCCGCCAAGGGAACCGCCACCGGTCGCACCACCGCACCCCGGTAACCTCGGCGGATCCGCGGCCGGAAGCCACCCGGCCCCCGGCCGGGACGGACGCCAGAACTACGGCCCGCGACCCTCGTCACGGAACGGATCCTGAGCCGGACCCGCACCGTACGGGTCCCGCCGAGGCTGCCGCGGCCCCGACCCGTACGGCGGAGGAGGCGGGTACGTCGGCAACCGCTGCGTGTCGTCCGGCTCCGGCGACCACGCGTACGGACCCGTCTCCTCCGGCGGGTACGCACCCGGATCCCCCGGGTAGCCGGCCGGATACGCCCCCGGATCCCCCGGCGGATAACCGGCCGGATCCTCCGGCGGACCGTCGTAGCCCGGTTCCTCGAACCCCACGACCCTCGGCGCACGCCCCCGCATCACGACCGCCGCCAGCAAGAGCAGAAGACCGCCGCCCAGCGCCGCCGCGACCCCGTCACCCAGCCCCGGCAGATCACCCCCCACCGACAGATAGCCCGCCGCCTGACCCTGGCGCACCATCCACAGGACCGTGAACCCCAGCACCACCAGCCCCGCCAGCGCCACCAGCAACCGCGACCGCAGCACCACACCGAGCAACGCCACCAGCGCGGAGAACGCATACGGCAGCGCGATCGACGACATGACCTCCGTCTGCGCGTCCGTGATACCGCCGAACAGATCCTGGATCCGGTAGTCGATGCCGAGACGGCCGTCGAACCAGACACGGAAGGGGCCGCATACGGCGACCGCCGCTCCGGCGAGAGCCAGGACCGACCCGACGACGTTGCGGACCATGGCCGGCCTCCTCTCCGCAGCACGACGCTACGCCCGTGGTACCCCGATCGCGACCCTTGAACCGGCCCCCGCCCCGCACCCGCCCCACCCGGGGACGGGGCCCGCCACGGGCAGTACCGGCACACGGTGCTCACCTTCCATACGGCCGACCGGGCGTCCCGCACTCACCACCAGCCGCCGCAATCACCCCCACCCGCCCCACCGCACCCCGTCGCCACATTGGTGACCGCCCCACCGAGGAGAAGCCCGTGCCCGCCCGTGTTGCCCGGCGTTGAAAATGCCGACGAAGGCGGCGTTCACGGTGCCGACGACGTGTGATGGCGACGCCCCGCCAGCGGGGGTGCGGGCGGGGCGGTCGTCGGTGAGGTGTCGTTTTCGTCGGCAAGGTGCCGGTGATTCAGCGGGTGACCTCGTCGGCCTGCAGCCGGAGATCGAGCCAGGGGATCGTCTCGCCCGGCAACAGGTACTCGTCGATCTCCACGAATCCGCGCTGCTGTGCGAAGCGGAGGCCGTCTGTGTTGGATGCCAGTACCACTGTCTCGATGGCCTCGGCGCCGAGTTCCCTCGCCTGCGCGAGACCACGCTCATAGAGTTCTGCACCGAGACCCCGGCCGCGGTGGTTGGGGAGGACACGAGCGATGACGGTCGCCACGGGTGTCTCGCTTGTGGGTGGGCGAACCGTCGTGCATCCGATCAGGGTCTTGTCGAGATAGGCGACCTCCAGAACGTTGTGCTGAGAACGTTCGCGCACCTCGTCGAGCGACCGGTGGTGCGTGGGGATGACGAGGTTGTGGACGTACTGCCAGTCGTGGACCGTGGCGTCGCCGTCCACCTTTTCGATGCGAAGGCGGGACATCGGGCCAGCAAACCCGCAGGTGGCAGTCCTCGTCAACAGCGATACGGGGCCATGCCTCTGCCGCGCAGACTGGACGCCCAGTCGCCGACCACCTCGCTCACGGCGCGGGCGGCGGCCCCGTCGACGAGGCAACTGCCGGACCTCCATGACGCAGGGCGCCCAGGCACGCGGTCCCGGGACCAGCGCTTCCCGGGGTCCTGCGACCAGGCGATGGGAAACGCAGCTTCCGCCGGCCCCGGAAGGCCCGGCAGACGCGCGCCCACCGACCGCGAGCCATGGCGTCAGCGCAACCGGAACCCCGCCCGGCGCGCGGCGAACAGCTCCGCCTGCCGCTCCGGCGGCAGGTTCCCCAGCGTCACCAACTGCGGCGCGTGCGCCAGCGCCTGCGCGCGGACCGCCTCCTTCGCCGACCACACCGCACGGACCGTCCCCTGTACCGCCTCCGTCGGATACGAGGCGATCACCGCCGCGCAGCGCACCGCTGCCTCCACCTCCTCGCCGGGCGGGGCCAACTCGCTGACCAGCCCGGTCTCGTACGCCCGCCGGGCCGACAGCCGCTCGGCCGTGCCCATCAGCGCCGTCCTGGCCACCTCCCCGAACGGCATCCGCATCGCCATGTACACCGACTCGTACGCGCTGACCATGCCGTACGTGGTGTGCGGGTCGAAGAACACGGCGTCCTCGGCGGCGACCAGGAACTCCGCCTCACCGAGCAGATAGAACGCGCCGCCGCACGCCAGCCCGCGCACCGCGGCGACCACCGGTTTCCACAGGTCGTTCGCCTTCGGCCCGATCCGCACCAGCGGATCGTCCACCGAGTACGGCGACGCCGGCTGGGGCACGACGGCGGACCGGTCGACGCCGGTGCAGAACGCCTTCCCGCCGGCGCCGGTGACCACAACCGCGCGCACGGAGTCGTCGAAGCGGAACCCGTGCCAGACGCCGGACAGTTCCTCGGCCATGGCCAGGTCGACGGCGTTGTGCCGATCCGGCCGGTCGAGGGTGACGACGGCGACCCCGGACTCCTCGTCCCGCTCCACCCGCACGCCGGACCCCGGCATCACCGCTCCAGCAGCCAGCGCGGCACGGCCACCCCGCCACCCGCCACCGTGAACGCCACCCGCACCGGGGCCCCGACGCGCAGCCGAGCCGGGTCGACCGAGTTCAGCGGGGCGTCCGCGGAGGCCACGACGTTCCCGACCAGCCGGATGTGGGGGGCGTCCGCGAGTTCGACGACGACCGTGTTGTACGGGGCCTGCTCGGCGTAGCCGGGGAGTAGCGGGGGGTGCGGCAGGACGTACGACCAGATCCGGCCGCGGCCGCTCATGCGCCGCCAGTCGCTGTCGAAGGACTGGCAGCGGGGGCAGCAGGGACGCGGAGGGAAGCGCAGCTCGTCGCAGGAGGAGCAGGCCTGGACGCGGAGCTGTCCTTGCGCGGCGTACTCCCAGAAGGGAGCGCCGTCCTCGTCGATGACGGGTGTCAGATACCCGGAATCAGAATCTGTCATCTGTCAGTTCAACTCCTCAGAAGCAGCGCCGAAGTCGGGACACCCTCGCCCGCCGTCACCAGACACGTCGACGCATCCGGCACCTGCGCCGTGGAGACGCCGCGCAACTGCTTCACGCCCTCGTTGATCAGGTTGAATCCGTGGACGTACGCCTCGCTGAGCCCGCCGCCCCCGGTGTTGAGTGGGAGTCGGCCGCCGATCTCCAGGGCGCCTCCCTCGGTGAACGGCCCGCCCTCCCCGCGCCCGCAGAAGCCGTAGCCCTCCAGTGACAGCGGGATCAACGGGGTGAACGCGTCGTAGATCTGGGCGACGTCGACGTCCCGCGGTGCGAGGTCGGCGGTCTTCCACAGCTGCCGGGCCGCGGTCCAGGCGGGCCCGGTCAGCGGGTCGTCGTTCCAGTAGTTGACCATGCCGTGGTGCTGGGCGGGCAGGCCCTGGGCGACGGAGTGGATGTAGACGGGCCGGTGGCGGCAGTCGCGGGCGCGCTCGGCGCTGACGACGACGCAGGCCAGCGCCCCGTCCGTCTCGAGGCAGTTGTCGAAGAGGCACAGCGGTTCGCTGATCCAGCGTGCCGTCATGTACATCTCGCGGGTCAGCGGCCGCTCGTACATGATCGCGGCCGGGTTCTGGTTGGCGCGGTTGCGGCAGGCGAGGGCGACGTTGAAGAGGTGGTCGCGGGTGGCGCCGTACTCGTGCATGTAGCGCCGGGTGAGCATGCCGATCTCGTCCGCCGGCCGCAGCAGCCCGAAGGGCCGGGTCCACTGCCCGGGGGTGGGCAGCTGTACGGAGGTGTTCTTCCAGGGGCGGGGTCCGGAGCCGCGCTTCCGGGAGCGCCAGGCGACGCCTACGCCTGCCTGCCCGGTGGCGATGGCCGCGGCGAGGTGGGCGACGGTCGCGCAGGAACCGCCGCCGCCGTATCCGACCTTGCTGAAGAAGGTGACGTCCCCCGCGCCGATCGTCTTGGCGATTTCGACCTCGTCGGTCTCCTCCATGGTGTAGGAGGCGAAGGCGTCGACCTCGGCGGGGCTCACGCCGGCGTCGTCGAGGGCGGCGAGGATGGCCCGGCAGGCCAGGGTCTTCTCGGATGCGGGGAGGTGTTTCGCGAAGGCGGTCTGCCCGATTCCGGCTATCGCGGTCGCGTCCTTGAGGGTCGCCATGCGGGGGAGCGTACAGGTAATCTGACGGGTAGTCAGCTACTGGGGCGCAGTCGACGGCGGGAGGTTCGGGCTATGCGCGGCGACCTGGAGTGGGGCTCCATCCCGAGGCTGGTGCGGAGTGCCGCGGAACGCCATGGAGGCCGGGAGGCGGTGGTCGAGGGCCGTACCCGGGTGAGCTACGCCGAGTTGGGCGAACGCGTCGAACGTGCGGCCGCCGCCTGTGTCGCCGCGGGCGTGGAACCGGGCGACCGGGTGGCCGTCTGGGCGCCGAACACGCTGGAGTGGATCGTCTCCGCCCTGGGCGCGGTGTCGGCCGGCGCGGTGCTCGTGCCCCTCAACACCCGGTTCAAGGGCACGGAGGCGGCGTACGTCCTGGCCCGTTCCCGGGCGAGGCTGCTGTTCGTCACCGGCACATTCCTCGGAACCTCCTACGTGGCCTCGTTACGGCGTGCCGAGGTCGAACTGCCGCACCTGGAGCAGGTGGTGGTGTTCTCGGACAGCGCGCCGGAGGAATACCGCACCTGGAAGGACTTCCTCGCGGGCGGGGACGCGGTGCCGGTGTCCCGGGTGCGTGCCCGGGCCGACGCGGTGGTGCCGTCGGATCCGTCGGACATCGTCTTCACCTCGGGCACGACGGGGGCGCCGAAGGGAGCGGTGATCACTCACGCGCAGACGCTGCGCTGCTATGCCATCTGGGCGGAGCTGGCGGGCCTGCGCCAGGGGGACCGCTATCTGATCGTGAACCCGTTCTTCCACACCTTCGGCTACAAGGCGGGGATCGTCGCGTGTCTGATGCGGGGTGCGACGATGGTGCCGCAGCCGGTGTTCGGCGTGGACACGGTGCTGGCGAACATCGCGTCCGAGCGGATCTCGGTCCTGCCGGGCCCGCCGACGCTCCACCAGTCCCTGCTGGACCATCCGGCCCGGGACGCGTACGACCTGTCGGCGCTGCGGCTGGTGGTCACGGGGGCGGCCGTGGTGCCGCTGCGTCTGGTGGAGCGGCTGCGGGAGGAGCTGCGCATCGGGACGGTGCTCACGGCGTACGGGCTGTCGGAGGCGTCGGGCATCGTGACGATGTGCCGGCGCGGCGACGACCCGGCCACGATCGCGTCGACGTCGGGGCGGGCCATTCCGGGCACCGAGGTGCGGGTCGGGGCCGGGCCGGGGGAGCCGGGGGAGATCCTGGTGCGCGGGCACAACGTGATGCAGGGGTACTTCGAGGATCCGGTGGCCACGGCGGAGGCGGTGGACGCGGACGGCTGGCTGCACACGGGCGATGTGGGGGTCCTCGACGCGGCGGGGAACCTGCGGATCACCGACCGGATCAAGGACATGTTCGTCGTGGGCGGCTTCAACGCGTATCCGGCGGAGATCGAGCAACTCCTGGGCGTGCACCCGGATGTGGCGGACGTGGCGGTGATCGGCGTGCCGGACGGGCGGCTGGGCGAGGTGGGGAAGGCGTACGCGGTGCGCCGGGCGGGTTCGACGCTGACGGCGGACGATCTGATCGCCTGGGCGCGGCGGGAGATGGCGAACTACAAGGTGCCGCGGTCGGTGGAGTTCGTGACGGAGCTGCCGAGGAACGCGGGCGGGAAGGTGCTGAAGACGGAACTGCGGGCGCGCGCCGAGGCGCACGCCCGCTGAACGCACCGCGGCCGCGGCGGCTCCCCCTCCGCGCCGCCGCGGCCGCTCCCCGTCGTGTGCGGTCTCAGGGCTTGGGGGGCGCCGGCAGGTGGTTGTCCATGGTGGTGATGCCGCCGTCCATGGGCGGGGCCGGCAGGTGGTTGTCCATGGTCGTCACGGTGGTGCTGTCCTGCGTGGTGGCGCCGCCGTCCTTGGGCGGGGTGGGCAGGTGGTTGTCCTGCTTGGTGGCGCCGCCGTCCTTGGGCGGGGCCGGCAGGTGGTTGTCCATCGTGACGATCTCTTCGATCTTCTTCTCGGCGCTCATGGTGCTCAGCTCCCCGTTTGTTCGAGCCAGTTGAAACCCCCGTTCGGCGACTCCCCCGTGGGTCGCCGAACGGGCGTTTCGGGACTGCTCACCTTAGTGGTGAGCCTCTCGCGACCCGTCTGCCCCCCGTTGCGACGGACCGTTGGCTAGAGACTGCCGGACGGGCATAAACGAATGCTGAACGACCCGATTCGTGCAGTTCAGGCGGCTGTCGCCGGTGTCAGGAGGGCCTTGAGCCGTTCGGCGTCGCGGGCGCCGGTCTGCTCGTAGTAGGCGAGTGCCTCCCGCCAGCAGGCGCGGGCGCGGTCGGTCTGTCCGAGCGCGTGGAGGGCTTCGCCGAGGGTGGTGAGAATGCTGGCGCGCATGCGTTCACCGCCCATGTAGCCGCTGGCAAGGGCTTGTTCGGCGTGCTGCGCTGCCTGGGCCGGCTTGCGGACGTTGAGGTGGGCCTGGGCGATGCGGAAGTGTGTCGTCCCTTCCCAGAGCCGCTGGCGGTCTTTGATGAAGATCTGGAGTGCCGCGGCGAGTTGCTCCAGTGCCTCGGCGGTGCGGTTCGCCTCCGTGAGGGCGACTCCGAGGGCGTAGCGGCCGTTGGCGAGCCGGACGGTGAGTCCGAGTTTGTCGTAGATAGCCACACCTTGCTGGGCGAGGTCGATTGCCTCGCCGGTGCGTCCGAGGAAGAGGTGTACGCGGGAGAGGTTGCACAGGGCGCTCGCCGCGCCGGGAAGGTGGCCGTCGGCGCGGGCGCGTTCGGCGGCGTTCACGAGGTGCTGTTCGGCTTCTTCGTAGCGGCCGGTGGCGGCGGCGGCGATGCCCTGGTCGTTGTCGGCCCAGTAGAGGGGCGCCGGGTCCTGGGCGCGGGTGGCCAGCTCCCGTGCGGTGCGGGCTTCTTCGTCGGCCTGTTCGTATCGTCCGGCGACGAGGTGGACGTTGGTCAGGGCGGTGCGTACGCGCCCTGCGGCGTGGGGGTCGTCCGCGGCGAGGGTGGCGTCGCGTGCCGCGAGTGCCGTGGATTCGTACTGCTTGCTGTTGGCGCCGGACTCGGCGAGGTCCTTGGCGGCCCACAGCAGGTCGACGGCGCGGCGCAGCCGGGTGCCGACGAAGGACTGGCGGGCGCAGGCGAGGAGGGAGTTGGCCTCGCGGTAGAGCCAGTCGAGGGCTTCGTGGCGGTCGGTGAAGGCGAGTCCGGCGTACACGGTGGAGGCGAGGTGGTCGACGAGCCGGTCGCCGGGCCGTTCGAGGGCGAAGACGCGGGCCGTGGTGGCGAGGTAGAAGTCCAGCAGCCTGGACAGGGCGGCTTCGCGTTCCGCCGGGGGTTGTTCGTCTCGTTCGGCGCAGGCACGCGCGTAGAGGCGGACGAGGTCGTGGAAGCGGTAGCGGCCGGGGGCGGCGGATTCGAGGAGTGAGGTGTCGACGAGGGCTTCGAGGAGGTCTTCGGTGTCGTGTTCGGGGAGCCCGAGGGTGGCCGCGGCGGCGGTGAGGGAGATGTCGGGGCCGTCGGCGAGGCCGAGGAGGCGGAAGGCGCGGGCCTGGGCGGGTTCGAGCTGGCCGTAGCCGAGTTCGAAGGTGGCCTTGACGGCGAGGTCGCCGGCCTGGAGTTCGTCGAGGCGGCAGCGTTCGTCGGCGAGTTTGGCGGCGAGGACGGACACGGTCCAGGTGCGGCGGGCGGCGAGGCGGGATGCGGCGATGCGGATGGCGAGGGGGAGGAAGCCGCAGGCGGCGACGACGTCGAGGGCGGCTTCGCGTTCGGCGGTGACGCGTTCTTCGCCGACGATGCGGGTGAAGAGCTGGAGGGCTTCGTCGGGGGACATGACGTCGAGGTCGACGAGGTGGGCTCCGGCGAGGTCGACCATGCGGACGCGGCTGGTGACGAGGGCGGCGCAGCCGGCGGTGCCGGGCAGCAGGGGCCGGATCTGGGCGGCGTCGCGTGCGTTGTCGAGGAGGACGAGGACGCGGCGGCCGTCGAGGAGGGAGCGGAAGAGGGCGGCGCGTTCGTCGAGGGTGTCGGGGATGGCGGTGTCGGCGGTGCCGAGGGCGCGGAGGAAGGCGCCGAGGACGGTGTCGGGTTCGGCGGCGCGGGCGCCGGCGCCCTGGAGGTCGACGTAGAGCTGTCCGTCGGGGAAGTGGGGTTTGGCTTCGTGGGCGACGTGGACGGCGAGGGTGGTCTTGCCGACGCCGCCGATGCCGGCGAGGGCGGAGACGGCCATGACGGAGCCTTCGGCGGAGGCGAGGTGTCGGCCGAGTTCGAGGACGAAGGAGGCGCGGCCGGTGAAGTCGGGGACCGTGGCGGGGAGTTGGGCGGGCCGTGCGGGTTGGGGGGTGGCGGGGGCGGGTTGTTCGGCGGGCCGCGCGAGTTCGGCGTCGGCCTGGAGGATGCGCTGCTGGAGGGTGGCGAGTTCGGGGCGGGGGTCGACGCCGAGTTCGTCGGCGAGGAGTCGTCGGGTGTCGGCGTAGACGGCGAGTGCCTCGGCCTGGCGTCCGCTGCGGTAGAGGGCGAGCATGAGGAGCTCGCGCAGGCGTTCGCGCAGGGGGTGTGCGGCGGTGAGGGCGGTGAGTTCGGAGACGGCTTCGGCGTGGCAGCCGACGTCGAGGTCGAGTTCGAGGCGGGTCTCCAGGAGTTGGAGGCGCCATTCCTCGAGGCGGGCGCGCTGGGTCTCGGCGTAGGGGCCGGGGACGGAGGCAAGGGGTTCGCCGTCCCAGAGGCCGAGGGACTTGCTGATGAGGACGCGGGCCTGGGAGCGGTCGCCGCCGGCGCGTGACTTCTCGGCTTCGGCGACGAGTTCCTGGGCGACCTGGAGGTCGAGGGTGTCGGCGGGGATGCGGACGGCGTATCCGCCGGATTCGCTGACGAGGACGCCGGGGTCGAGGACTTTGCGCAGGCGTGAGGCGTAGGTGCGTACGGCTGCGAGGGCCTGGGAGGGCGGGTCCTCGCCCCAGATCGCGTCGATGAGTTCGGCGGCGGTGGCGGTGCGGCCCTCGCGGAGGAGGAGGGCGGCGAGGAGGGCGCGCTGCTGGGGTGATCCGGAGGGGAGTGCCTGTCCGGACCGCCAGGCGCGGACGGGTCCGAGCACGCTGAAGCGCAGGTGCCCGTCGCCGTCCGACGGGTCCGGAGTCCGCGGCTCCGGAATGTCTGGCTGTGCGGAGGGCCCGTCTTCGCGGTGCATCGCTACCCCCTGCCGGTACCGCCTTCGTCCCGCTTCGTGTCGCTCGTGTCGCGGGTTCGCCCCCGACAGTCTGCCTTGTGGGGGCCTGCCTCGTCAGCAAGGGGTGATGCTCTGCACAGGATCTGCCGGATCCCGCCCACCGCGGAGCTGACGATCCGTCAGATCGGCGCTACCGTGGGAGGCATGGAGACCTTCCCGAAGATCATCTCGGTGGACGACCACACGGTGGAGCCTCCCGGCGTCTGGCGGGACCGGCTCCCTTCGAAGTACCGGGACAGCGGCCCCCGTGTCGTCCGCGCGCCGCTGAAGGAGATGACGTTCCTCGGCGGCAGGTTCGCCCCCGTCATGGGGGCGCCGGGCGACGAGGGGCCCGTGGGGGACTGGTGGGTGTACGAGGATCTGCACCGGCCGCTGACCAGGCTCGACACCGCCGTCGGCTACGACCGCGACGAGATCAGGCTCGAGGTCATCACGTACGAGCAGATGCGGCCCGGTTCGTACAGCGTGCCGGACCGGCTGGCCGACATGGACGTCAACCACGTCCAGTCCGCCCTGTGCTTCCCCACCTTCCCCCGCTTCTGCGGTCAGACGTTCACCGAGGCGAAGGACCGTGAGCTGGGGCTGCTCGGGGTGCGCGCCTACAACGACTGGATGGTGGAGGAGTGGTGCGGGCCCGAGGCGCGGGGACGGCTGATCCCGCTCACCCTGATCCCGCTGTGGGACGCGGAGCTCGCCGCTGCCGAGGTGCGGCGCAACGCGGCACGCGGGGTGCGGGCGGTGGCGTTCTCGGAGATTCCGCCGCACCTCGGGCTGCCGTCCGTCCACACCGACGCGTGGGACCCGTTCCTGGCGGCGTGCGACGAGACCGGCACGGTCGTGGCCATGCACATCGGCTCCTCCTCCCGGATGCCGTCGACGTCCGCGGACGCCCCGCCCGCCGTCGGTTCCACCATCACCTTCGCCAACTGCTGCTTCTCGATGGTCGACTGGCTGATGAGCGGCAAGTTCGAACGCTTCCCGAATCTCCGCGTCATGTACGCCGAGGGGCAGATCGGGTGGATCCCGTACATCCTGGAGCGCGCGGACGTGGTGTGGGAGGAGAACCGCGGCTGGGGGGGTGTCGCGGACAAGGTGCTGCGCCCGCCGTCGGAACTCTTCGCGGAGCACGTCTACGGCTGCTTCTTCGACGACGCCTTCGGCCTGCGGAACCTGGACGCGATCGGCGTCGGCAACGTCCTGTACGAGACGGACTACCCGCACTCGGACTCCACCTGGCCCAAGTCCCGCGAGGTCGGCGAGGCCCAGATGGGGCATCTGGCGCCCGACGTGGTGGAGCGGATCGTGCGCGGCAACGCGATCGAGCTGCTGGGGCTGACGGAGGACGGGCTCTGGGCCGGTCCGTGATCCCCCGGCGCGGACGGGCGCGCGGCCGTCGCGGTCGATGGCGTGGACATCGGCCCGCGGCCGTCGCCACCATCGGGACATGACGCTCACTCCGGCCGAAGCCGACAAGATCCTCGCCGACAACTTCGCCCCCTGGGTGCTCGACCTCGGTCTGACCGTGGTCGGAACGGGCGAACTGCACGCGATCCTCCGCCTGCCGTGGGCGGATCGGCTGGCCCGGGAGGGCGGCGCCCTGTCCGGCCAGGCGCTGATGGCGGCGGCCGACACCGCCACGGTGATCGCCGTGTCCTCGGCCCGGGGCGGTTTCGTTACCGGCCACAGCACCTAGGGGTGGGGCCACACCGGCCACAGCACCTAGGGGTGGGGCCACGTGGCCGCTCGGGTGGGCCGTCTAGGGTTCCGCTGTGGGGTCCGCCGTCGGCTCTGCCGTGGGTTCCGGGCCGGCCGGTCCCGGCTGTCCGTGGAAGCCCGTCGCGGCGGTGCGCGGCTCCACGGGGAGACGGGCACCGCCGGGAGCGGGCCGGACCGGCGTTCCAGGGTCGCCCGGCCCGTGGACGGCCCCCGTCCGCGGTGGTGCGGGACGCGGCGGGACGGCCGCGGGAGAGTGGGAGCGGTGGCGCAGGCGGGAACGCACGGTACGGGGCTCGACGAACTGCTGCGTCTGGTGCGGCGCCGGAGCCCGGCCTCCGTACTGGCCTGGCTGGGCGGCAGAATCGGGGCCGACGTCGCATGGGTCGGCAGGACGGGCTCGGTCGACGCGGCGACACCCGGCTTCCCGCCCGGGGTCGCCCGCGTACTGCCCGAGCACACCGCACCCCTCGCCGGCGGTGGGCTGGCCGCGGCCACCACGCACCTGGACGGCCGGGAGGTGCGCCTGGAGGCGTTCGGCGGCCGGGCGCCGCGCCCGGTGCTCGTGACGGCCGCGTCCGCACCGCTGCCGCGCGACTCGGCGGTGCTCGCCTCGCACGCCGGCGGCCTCCTCGAGCTGCTCGACCGGGTGGGGGAGGCCGACGAGAACGCCCGCGGCTACGAGGCGAAGTCCCGCCAGCTGCGGTTCGCGGTGCTCACCGCGCTGATGAGCGGCGATGTCACCCTGGCCCGGCGCATGACGACGGGCGACGTGCCGCCGCTGCTGGGCGCGGAGCGCGTACGGGTCCATCTGCTGCACTGCACGCCGGCCGACCGCGACCGGTTGACCCGGACCATCTGATCTGCCCCATCGCCGAGGGCACCGAGCCCGGGGGCCGGCTGCGGCAGGGTGAGGTGCTGTGCCGGCTGGTCCGGGAGAACCCCGGATACGCGCTGGGCGTCAGCAGGCCGCACCCGCTCGCCGCGACGGCCGACGCCTACGGAGAGGCGCTGCACGCCCTCACGGTCGCCCGCAACTCCCCGGACCGGCTCGCCGTCTACCGGGGCCGGCCGTCGTTGGTGCAGGTGCTCGACCGGCGGCCCGCCGCCGCCTGGGCCGCCGCCTTCCTGGAGCCGCTGGCCGCCGTGCCCAAGCCGACCGTGGACGTCACCCGCCTGGCGGTGACGTTCCCCCGCGCCGCCGTGGCGCGGCTGCTGCAGATCAGCCGCACCACCGTGGCGGCGCACTGCCGCCGGGCGGAAGAGGCGCTGGGCGTCGACCTCGGCGATGTGCGCACCCGTGCCGCGCTCGATCTGGCCCTGTCGCTGACCGCCGTCCACCCCGGCCCCGCCGACGACCGCCGGGCCGCGCCGACGCTGTCCGAACTGCTGCGCACCGTACCCGCCGTGACCTGGGCGGAGAGCTTCGTGGGTCCGCTGCGCTGCAGCCGGCACGGTGATCTGCACCGCACCGCGGAGGCATGGATCGACGCCGGTACGGACGCCCGGGCTGCGGCCGCGCGGCTGGGGTTGAGCCGGAACACGGTCCGGGCGCGGCTGCGCGCCGCCGAGCGGCTCCTCAACCGCGATCTGCTGACGACCGGTTCGGGGATCCACGACCTCGTCCACGCGCTGGAGGTGGCGGGTGGGCAGCGTGCACGGCCCGCCGCCGGATCTGATCACCGTGCACGGTGGCCCGGGGGCCGGGTCGCCTCCTAACGTGCTGATGGCGCGGGGGTTTACTGCCTTCCGCGCGGCCGCGGGCATGTGCCGCCGCGGGGTGACGGCGTCCGCGTTACGGGGGTACGCGCACGTCCGAACGCTCTCCGGCCCGTGCACGGTTCGCCCGCGGTCACCGGCCGGCCCCCGGCGCCGTCTCCGGCGCCGGGCCCGGTCCCGGCCCGACCCTCCGGTCCCGGCCCGACCCTCCGGTCCCGGCCCGACCCTCCCGGTTCCGGCCCGACCCCGGAGTCCTCTGTCGTCCGCCCGCAGCCCGCCCGCCCGTACGCGTACGGCCCGGGCCCGCGCCGTCCGAGCGTGCCCCGCAGCCCCCTTGCCCGATCAGGCACCTGCCAAGACCATGGAGGCCCAACAGATGTGACGGATCGTCAGTTCGTTGCCCGGGCGACCGCCGGACGACGTCGGATCCAACGGCGAAGGGGCCGAACCATGGTGGTCTACGGGATGCAGCTCCCGGTTCAGTCGCAGAGCACCATCTACGCCGAGTCCTGGGAGGCGGCCGCGGGCCCGGACGATCTCGTGGCGATCGCGCGCACCGCCGACCGTGCCGGGTTCGCGTACGTCGCCGTCTGCGACCACGTCGCCATCCCGCTGCGGCTCGCCGGGGCGATGTCCACGATCTGGTACGACCCCGTCGCCACGCTGTCCTTCCTGGCCGCGGCGACCGAGCGGGTGCGGCTGCTCAGTCATGTCGCCGTCGTCGGGCTGCGCCACCCGCTGGTCACCGCCAAGCAGTACGCGACGCTCGACCACCTGTCCGGCGGCCGGCTGCTCCTCGGGGTCGGCGCGGGGCACGTGCGCGAGGAGTTCGAGGCGGTCGGCGCCGACTTCGAGGGGCGCGGCGCCGTGCTCGACGAGACGATCGACGCGCTCCGGGCGGCGCTCGGGCCGGAGGAGTTCCCGAGCTTCGCGGGGGAGCGGTTCGCCTTCGAGGGGCTCGGCCAGAGGCCGCGGCCCGTCCAGACCCGGGTGCCGCTGTGGGTCGGCGGCTCCTCGCCCGCCGCCGTGCGACGGGCCGCCCTCAAGGGTGACGGCTGGCTCCCCCAGGGCGATCCACGTGACCGCCTACCGCGGCAGATCGCCCGGCTCCGGACGCTGCGCGAGGAGGCCGGTGTCGAGGGCCCCCTCGTGATCGGCGCGATCACCGAGCCCCTGTACGTCGGCGACGCCGGCTGGGACACGGGCCGGCGCACGCTGACCGGCAAGCCCGACGTGCTCGCCGAGTCGCTGCGCGAGTACGGCGCCATGGGCGTGGACCAGATCCAGGTGCGGTTCCGCAGCCGGAGCCGCGGCGAACTCACCGACCAGATGGCGGCCTTCGCCGCCGACGTGGCTCCGCATCTCGACCGATAGGAGTACGGCATGGGAAAGCTGGACGGGCGCGTCGTCGTCGTCACGGGCGCGGCGCGCGGGCAGGGCGAGCAGGAGGCGCGGCTCTTCAGCGCGGAGGGTGCCCGGGTGGTTCTCGCGGACGTGCTCGACGACCGGGGCGAGGCGGTGGCCGAGGAGGTCGGGGGCCTGTACGTCCATCTCGACGTCGGTGACGAGGCAGGCTGGGCGGCCGCCGTCGCCGCCGCCAAGGCCGCCTTCGGCCGGGTCGACGGCCTGGTCAACAACGCGGGTATCCTGCGCTTCAACGAGCTGGTCAGCACCCCCCTGGAGGAGTTCCAGCAGATCGTCCGGGTCAACCAGGTCGGCGCGTTCCTGGGGATCAAGACAGTCGCGCCCGAGATCGAGGCGGCGGGCGGCGGCACGATCGTCAACACGGCCTCGTACACGGCGCTCACGGGCATGTCGTACGTCGGGGCGTACGCCGCGACCAAGCACGCGGTCCTGGGTCTGACCCGGGTCGCCGCGATCGAGCTCGCCGCGAAGGGGATCCGGGTCAACGCGGTGTGCCCGGGGGCGGTGGACACACCGATGAGCAACCCGGACGGCGCGGACCCGGACGCGCTGGACGGGCTGTACCGGCAGCTCGTGCCGCTCGGGAGGGTCGGGCAGCCGGAGGAGGTGGCGCGGCTCGCGCTGTTCCTGTCCTGCGACGACTCCTCCTACATCACCGGGCAGCCGTTCGTCGTCGACGGTGGCTGGCTGGCCGGTGTCAGCGTGATCTGACGATTCATCAGACATGCTGCCCTCCCTCTATTGACGCCCCGGACGCGCGGTGGAACAGTCGACGGAGTCAAATCTGACGATGCGTCAGAAAAGTAGGGACGGGACGGTGAACCCCCTTGGAATTCGGCCTCTTCGTTCAGGGTTACGTCGGCAAGCGCGCCGAGACCGACCCGCTCGCCGAGCACAAGGCGCTCATGGAGGAGACCGAGTACGTCATCCAGGCGGACGAGTCCGGCTTCAAGTACGCCTGGGCCTCCGAGCACCACTTCCTGGAGGAGTACTCCCACCTCTCCGCGAACGACGTCTTCCTCGGCTACCTCGCCCACGCCACCGAGCGAATCCATCTCGGCTCGGGCATCTTCAACCCGCTTGCCCAGGTCAACCACCCGGTCAAGGTCGCCGAGAAGGTCGCCATGCTCGACCACCTCAGCGAGGGCCGCCACGAGTTCGGCTCCGGACGCGGCGCCGGCTCGCACGAGATCCTCGGCTTCCTCCCGGGCATCACCGACATGAACCACACCAAGGAGATCTGGGAGGAGACCATCGCCGAGTTCCCCAAGATGTGGCTCCAGGAGGAGTACGAGGGCTTCCGGGGGAAGCACTGGTCACTGCCCCCGCGCAAGGTGCTGCCCAAGCCGTACGGGAAGTCCCACCCGCCCATGTGGTACGCGGCCGGATCCCCGCCCTCCTACGCCATGGCGGCCCGCAAGGGGCTCGGCGTGCTGGGCTTCAGCGTCCAGAAGGTCTCCGACATGGAGTGGGTGCTGGAGCAGTACAAGACCGCGATCCGCGAGGCCGACCCCATCGGTGACTACGTCAACGACAACGTGATGGTGACCTCGACCGCCGTCTGCGCCCCCACGCACCAGGAGGCGGTGCGGATAGCGGCGGGCGGCGGACTGCACTACCTCCAGTCGCTGGTGTTCCGCTACCACGACACCTTCCCGCGGCCCGAGGGATTCCCCGTGTGGCCGGAGACCCTGCCCGAGTTCAACGAGGAGCTCATCGAACTCCTCATCCAGGAGGAGCTGCTGATCTGCGGCGACCCGGACGAGGTGCTGGCACAGTGCAAGCGGTGGGAGCAGGCGGGGGCGGACCAGCTCTCGTTCGGCCTGCCGATCGGGATCTCCAAGGAGGACACCCTCCAGACGATCCGGCTGGTCGGCGAGCACGTCATCCCGAAGATCGACACGGACCCGGTCCACCGCACGACCCGCTTCCGCGAGTCCGCGTGAGCGGGGACCGACGGTCCGCCCCCGACCTGCCCGGACGGCCCGGCGGAGGCCCCGCCCGTGCGGGACGACCGGCCCGGACGGTCCGCAGGACCAGCCGTCCGTGTGCCCGCCCCGCCGTCCGGCTGCCCTGACCCCCGTGAACGGACGGGCCCCGACCGGCCGGTACCGAGGACCGTACCGGCCTGACCGGCCGCTGCCGACCGGACCCTCCACCCGGCGGCTGCCGCGGACCGTCGGCGGGCGCCCGTGGCGCTCGTGACCGACGCAGGGGCCGCGTCCCGAGCGGGGCTCGTGGCGCGGCCCGTGCACCGAGGACCGCGGGCGGTGGCATCCCGGGCCGCCTCCCGCATCCGGCCCGGTCGGAGGGCCACGCGGCCGCGGCCGGCTGCGGTGCCCCCGACCGGGCCACGCCCGTACCCACCGCACCCGTCCTCCGGCGCCCCGCGGACGGCACCACCCGCGGACGGCGCCCCCGCCCACCGCGTCCCCGGCCGACCGCACCGGACCGTACCGCCCCCAGCCGACCGCACCGGCGCCCGACGCCGATGGCACCGAGGCCCGCACCCCGATGCCGGCGCAGCGCCCCGCACGCGAAGGGACGACCATGCTCGACCACCTCATCACGCGCGCGACCGTCGTCGACGGCACCGGCGCCCCCGCCTTCACCGCCGACGTCGGCATCCGCGACGGCCGCATCGCCGTCATCGCCGAACCCGGCACCGTCACCGAGGAGGCCCGGACCACCGAGGACGCGACCGGGCTCGTCCTCACCCCCGGCTTCGTCGACCCGCACACGCACTACGACGCCCAGCTGTTCTGGGACCCGTACGCCACCCCGTCCCTGAACCACGGCGTGACGACGGTCGCCGGTGGCAACTGCGGGTTCACCCTCGCGCCGCTGAACCCGGAGCGCCCCGAGGACGCCGACTACACGCGTCGGATGATGTCCAAGGTCGAGGGCATGTCCCTGGTCGCCCTCGAAGAGGGAGCGCCGTGGAACTGGCACACCTTCGGTGAGTACCTGGACGCGCTCGACGGCCGCATCGCCGTCAACGCCGGCTTCATGGTGGGTCACTGCGCCCTGCGCCGGCACGTCATGGGCCCGGACGCGATCGGCGGCCGGCCCACCGGGGAGCAGCTCCGGCAGCTGCTCACGCTTCTCCACGACGCCATGGACGCCGGCGCCTGGGGACTGTCCACCACCCAGTCGTCCACCCACTCCGACGGCGACGGCAATCCCGTGGCCTCCCGCCACGCGGAGCCCGCCGAACTCCTCGCCCTCTCCCGCGCCGTCGGCGAGCACGAGGGCACCCAGCTGGAGGCGATCGTCGCGGGCTGCCTCGACCGGTTCGCGGAGGAGGAGATCGACCTGCTCGTCGAGATGAGCGTCGCCGCGGGCCGGCCGCTCAACTGGAACGTGCTCACCGTCGACGCCGCCGTACCCGAACGCGTCCCCCGCCAGCTCGTGCCGAGCGAACGGGCCCGCCGCGCGGGCGGCCGGATCGTCGCCCTCACCATGCCGATCCTCACCCCCATGAACATGTCGCTGGGCACCTTCTGCGCCCTCAACCTCATCCCCGGCTGGGGCGGGATCCTGGGTCTGCCCGTCCCGGAGCGGGTCGCGAAGCTCCGCGACCCCGACGTCCGTTCGGAGATGCTGCGTCACGCCGCCTCCAAGGAGGCCGGTGTCTTCCGCAGGCTCGCCGACTTCGAGCGGTACGTCATCGGCGACACCTACTCCGCCGGGAACGAGGGCCTCACCGGGCGGGTCGTGCGCGACATCGCCGCCGAGCGGGGCCAGGACCCCTTCCAGTGCCTGGTGGAGATCTGCGCCGACGACGGTCTGCGCACGGTCCTGTGGCCGATGCCCACCGACAACGACCCGGCCAGCTGGGCGCTTCGGGCGGAGACCTGGCAGCACGAGGACGTGCTGCTCGGCGGCTCCGACGCGGGCGCGCACCTGGACCGGATGTGCGGGGCGCCGTACACGACGAGGTTCCTCGGCGACTGTCTGCGCGGTCGGAAGCTCGTGGGACTGGAGGCCGCGGTGAAGATGCTCACCGACGACCCGGCGCAGCTCTTCGGGCTGCGCGAACGCGGCCGGATCGTCCAGGGCCACCACGCGGACCTGGTCCTCTTCGACCCGGAGCTGATCGACGCGGGCCCGGCGACCCTCGTGCACGACCTGCCCGGCGACAGCCCGCGGCTGGACTCTCGCGCGCTGGGCGTCGTGTCCGTGCGCGTCAACGGGGTCGAGGCGATCCGCGACGACCGGGTCACCGGAGCCGTGCCGGGCCGGGTGCTGCGCTCGGGCCGGGACACCAGGACGGTGAGCACCAAGTGACCGGTGAGCACCGTGTGACCCGGCGGTCCGCCGGGCCGCGGACGGTCCCCGGGCAGCGGCTCTTCATCGGCGGGGAGTGGGTCGAGCCGGACCGGGGCCACTACGAGGTGATCGACCCGGCCACCGAGGAGGTCGTCGGCCTCGCCCCCGAGGCGAGCCGCGACCAGGTGTACGAGGCGGCCGCGGCCGCCCGGGACGCGTTCGAGGAGTGGTCGCGCACGGCCCCCGAGGAGCGGGCGGCGGTCCTGGACCGAGCCGCGGACGTCATCCAGCGCGAGTTCGACGCGTACGCGGAGCTGGCCCGCGCCGAGACGGGCGCCACCACGGGCACCGCGCGGGGCATGCAGGTCGCGGTCGGCGCGTCCCGGTTCCGCCGGTACGCGAGGGGCGCGCTGGAGCCGGTCGAGCAGGGCCTGCCGCCCCAGGTCAACGAGGCCGGGCCGATGGGACGGGCGGGTGTCCTCGGCGCGCTCGCCGCGCGCCGCCCGGTCGGCGTGGTCACCTGCATCACCTCGTACAACAACCCGTGGGCGAACCCGGCGGGCAAGGTCGCCCCGGCACTCGCGATGGGCAACACCGTCGTGGTGAAGCCGGCCCCGCAGGACCCCCTGTCGGTCTACCGGATGGCCGAGGCGCTGGCGGAGGCGGGCGCCCCGCCGGGGGTGGTCAACGTGGTGAGCGGTTCCCGTACGGAGGTCGGGGAGGCCGCGGTGGACTCGCCCGACGTGGACATGGTCAGCTTCACCGGCTCCACGGCCGTCGGGCAGCGTATCGGCGAGGTGTGCGGGCGGAGCATGAAACGGCAGTTGATGGAGCTGGGCGGCAAGGGCGCCGCGCTGGTCTTCGACGACGCCGACCTCGACTCCGCGGTCCTGGGCATCGGTACGACGTTCGCCTTCTACAGCGGACAGATCTGCACCGCGCCGACCCGGGTGCTCGCCCAGCGCGGGGTGTACGAGCGGCTGGTCGAGCGGCTCGGCGCCTTCGCCGGGCGGCTGAAGGTCGGCGACCCGGCGGAGCGGGACACGGTGGTCGGCCCGGTGATCTCCGCCGCCCACCGGGAGCGGGTCGAGTCGTACATCGAGCTGGGGAGGAAGGAGGGCGCGCGTCTGATCGTGGGCGGGGAGCGCCCCGATGCGGCGCGAGGCTTCTATGTGGCGCCGGCGCTGCTGGCCGACTGCGGCAACGGCATGCGTGTCGTCCGGGAGGAGATCTTCGGCCCGGTGGTGGTCGTGGTGCCCTTCGGCGACGAGGAGGAGGGCGTGGCGCTGGCCAACGACAGCGACTACGGACTGATCGACTACGTCTGGTCGGGCGATGTCGCCCGCGCGTTCCGGGTGGCGCGGCGGCTGCGGGCCGGCGGGGTCGGCGTCAACACCGTCGGCAGGAACATGGAGGCGCCGTTCGGCGGCTTCAAGAAGAGCGGGGTGGGGCGGGACGTGGGCTCGTACGCGCTCCACGCCTACAGCGAACTGCAGGCGATCGTGTGGCCCGGTGGGTAGCCGCGGGCCGGGCGACGAAGTGCACGGGAAATTTTCCGTTCGGGCAAAACGGGCATCACTGAGGTTTTCGCAATCCGGAACACCCCACCCGCTGCCTGTGAATGCTGAGGATCGCAGCTCCGCGGTCCTCGGCGTCGGCTCGGTCGTCGTGATCGGCGTCGGCCTGCTGCTGCTCGGCGGAGCGGTCATGCTGGCGATGCAGCGGCGCAGCCCGGCGTTCTTCCGCGGAGAGGTCCTGACGAAGGACGCCCCGTCCCTGGTGGTCCCGGACTGAGTCGCGGTGGTCCGGGGCCGGACCCGGGATCGGGTCGCGGTGGTCCCGGCCCGGACCCGGGATCGGGTCGCGGTGGTCCGGGGCCGGATCGGCCACGGGGCGCCGGTGGGCCGGGCCTTTCCCGGACCGGACGGCACGTCCGCGAAGGGCCCTGCCCACCGGCCCCGGAGAGCACCGGGGCCGGGCCCTTCCGGCTCTCAGGGCCGCCCGGGGCCGCCCGGCAGGGACCGCAGCCAGTCCACCAGCAGCGTGCCGACCTCGTCCGCCCGTTCCTGCTGGACCCAGTGACCGCAGCCCTCCAGGATGTGGGAGGAGACCAGGCGGGGCAGCGTGGTCGGGTAGGCCTTGATGGCGTCCGCCATCCACAGGGTGGGCCCGTCGTGCTCCCCGCCGATGAAGAGGGACGGCTGGGTGATCGGCGCCCCGTCCCAGGCCGCGAGATCCACCCAGTCCCGGTCGATGTTGCGATAGCGGTTGAGCGGGCCGGTCATGCCGCCCCGCTCGAACTCGCCCGCGTAGAAGTCCAGATCGTCCTCGGTCAGCCAGGCCGGCAGCGGCCCGCTCGGGAACCGGTCGGAGAGCCTTCCCCCCGGTGGGACGAAGGAGCGCGGGCCGTCGGTGGAGGGCTTCGCATCGCCCGAGGCGCCGGCGTAGAACCCGGCCAGCCAGGACCTGACGTCCGGCTCGATCTCGGCCTCCGCCCGGCCGGGCTTCTGGAAGTACTGGATGTAGAACTCCTCCGCACCGCCTTGCAGCGCCATCGCCTCCGTGGGAGGCAGCCCGCCGCCCCGTGGCGCGTAGGGCACGCTGAGCAGCGCCACGGCCGTGAAGAGATCCGGTCGCAGCAGGGCGGTGTTCGCCGCGATGGGCGAGCCCCAGTCGTGCCCCACGATCACCGCGGACTCGGCGCCGAGAGCCTTCACCACCGCGACGTTGTCGGCGACGTGCGCCAGCATCCCGTACGCGTCCTGGTCGACCGGCTTCGAGGACCGTCCGTAGCCGCGGACGTCGATCGCGACCGCGTGATAGCCCGCGGCGGCGATCACCGGAAGCTGGTTGCGCCACGAGTACCAGGACTCGGGAAATCCGTGGACCATCAGGACGAGGGGTCCCGAGCCCTGTTCCACCAGATGGATGCGTCCGCCCGGGGTTTCCACCAGGCGGTGCCGCGGCGGCCGCCCGGGTGCGGCGGAAGAGCTGACGGGGTGTGACATCCGGCCTCCTGGAGTGCCCTCGGGCCCCGGCGAGGAGCCGGACGGCAGCCCGTGCGCGATCATGGGTACGACTCAGGCATACCGCCCGGCGGCGCTCCTCGAACGTGCGGTGGGGAGGCGGGGTGCCCGCCGACGGCCCGGTCCCGGGCGGCGCGGGCCCCGGCCCGTGATCGTGCCGTCAGGCGTCCTTGTGTGCCTTGAGCTTGCGCCAGACCGCGCCCAGGGCCGCCATGTCCCGCTGGTCCAGAACGTCGGTGAAGACGGGAGCCAGGCATGCGCGCCGGGTCGCGTCGGCCTCCTCGAACACCTGGCGCCCCTCCGGGGTGAGCGCGACCTCGACGGAACGGGCGTCCCTGGCCGACGGCGTGCGGGAGACCAGCCCGCGGGCCTGCAGCGCGTCGAGGACGCGCGAGACCTGGCTGCGGCTCAGCATGGTGCTGTTGCCGAGTACGGATGCGGCGACGGGTTCGTCGCTGCTTGCCAGCCACAGCATCACCTCGAACCAGGAGACGGGGAGGTCGTGGGCCTTGGACAGGGCGCGGTCGACGCGCTCGGTGAGCACGGTCCCGGCCCAGACCAGGCCGTAGAAGGCGTGGTCGGCCTCGGACATCTCCGCAGGGGTGAGTTTCCTGGTCGCCATGCCTCCGATCATACCGGCTTGCGTGTGTGCACACGCAATGCTTAAGGTGTGTGCACACGCACGGAATGACCGAGTGTGCTTCCCGCCCACCTTCCAAGGAGCCCTCATGTCCCCCTCCACCACTCCCAAGGTCGTCCTCGTCACCGGCACCTCCTCCGGCATCGGCTTGGCAGCCGCGGTCGCAGCGGCCAGGGCCGGCTGGCGCACCGTCGCGACCCTCCGCGACCCGGGCCGCGCCGACGCGCTCCGCAAGGCCGCCGCCGAGGCGGGGGTCGAGCTCGACATCCGGCAGCTCGACGTCGTCGACGAGGCGTCCGTCACCGCCGCCGTCGAAGGAGTGATCGCCGACCACGGCCGGCTCGACGCCGTGATCAACAACGCGGGCGCCGGGCAGCTGGGCACGCTGGAGAACCAGACCGTCGCCGACGTCCGCAAGGTCATGGAGGTCAACTTCTTCGGCGTCCTCAACGTCTCCAAGGCGGCCCTCCCTCATCTGCGCGCCACCGGCGGCCGTCTGATCACCGTCACCAGCGTCGGCGGAGTCGTCGGCCAGCCGTTCAACGAGGCCTACTGCGCGGCGAAGTTCGCCGTCGAGGGCTACATGGAGAGCCTGGCGCCGGTCGTCGCGTCCGTCGGCGTGAGCGTGTCCGTCGTCGAACCGGGCGCCGTGGCGACCGAGTTCGTCAACAACGTCGGCCTCGACCTGGAGGCCGAGATCGCGGCGGCCGGCCCCTACGCCCCGGCCCTCGGCGCCTACGTCAACCGCACCGTCGCCCAGTTCCTGACCGGTGCCCAGACCCGGGACGAGGCCGCCGTGGCCGTACTGGAGGCACTGACGGCGGACCGCCCCGCGTTCCGCCTCCAGACCTCCGACTGGGCACGCGACTTCACGGGCATGAAGTTGAACGACCTGGACGGCTCGGCGGTGCTGGGAACCACGGGCGGCTGGGTGGCGTGACGGTCTCGGCGACGGTCCGGCCGGCCGTGCGGCCCGCCCTCTCACGCCGGGCTACCCCGGATGCCCCAGGAACACCGGGTTCGTGAACGCGGCCAGCGGTCCCGGGAAGCCCGGGATCGGCACGGCCGCCGGGTGGCGCACCTCCGCGCGGACGTACGCCGCGTACGCCGCCGTCGTACGCCACTCCACCGTGCCCGCGCCCTCCGCCGGGAGCGTCGCCGTGTGCAGCACCCCCTGGTCGGTCACGATGCGGGCGGTGCGGCCCGGGGCGCCGGTGACCTCCAGACGGACCGTCACCGGGTCGTCGGCGCCGACCCGGAGCCGCTCGCCGATGCCCGCGCGCCGGCCCCGGCCCCCGTACGCGGCGAACGACAGCGACAGGGCCGACGACTCGGCGACGTACGAGCGGCCCGCGCGCAGACCGTCCAGGATCGCCTCGCGCGTCAGGTCGTCGGCGAGGACCACGGTCTGCGGGGTGCCCACCGCGTCCGGATCCCGGTGCGCGTCGCTGCTGCCCATCGCCGGGATCCAGTGGCCGGCCGAGCGGACGGCGGCCACGAGGGTGCCGTCCCAGGCCGCGAGGGACACGTCGTCGTCCGGGGTGTACGGGCCGTTCCACACCTCCACCGCGTCCACATCGCCGAAGCCGAACTTCCAGTTGCAGCCGATACAGGTGGCGTGCGGGTGCGCGGGCACGACGAGGCCGCCGGCGCGGCGGATCACGCGGGCGTAGTGGCCGAAACGGTTGTCCCGAGCCCGGTAGCGCCAGTCGACGAACGTGCCCGGGTCGGTGCCGAGGGCCACGACGTGGCCGTTGCGGGTGGTGACCTCCTCCCCGAGGAGCACCAGCAGGTCGTCCCCGGCGGCGTCCGCCCACGCCCCGTGCGCCGCGTGCGTGTTGTGCTCGCTGCTGTTGACGAAGTCCAGCCCGGCGGCGCGGGCGAGCGCCGCGATCTCGCCGGGGGTGCGGCGTCCGTCCGAGTACCAGGAGTGCAGATGGCAGTCGCCCCGGTACCAGTCACGCCCCCGGCCCTTCGCCCGCTCCGGCGGGTACACGGGCTTCGGCGTGGGCGCCGGCTTTCCGTACGTGAGCGTGACGGTCACGGTGTACGCGAGTCCCTGCGGCGCGACCGTGTACGGGCCGAGGGCGATGTGCCACGTGCCCGCCCGGACCGGCCCGGGGACGTAGCCGGGCGTCGCCTCGTCGCCCCGGATGAAGAACTCGCCGCGTGCCCCGCCCGACCAGCCGCGGAAGCCCTCGCCGCCGAGCGCGGTGCCGCGCTGGTCGAAGATGCCGATGTCGAGGGCGTTGCCCTGCGTCCCGGCCGGGACCTGCGGCCTCTCGTACGTGTACGACACCCTGATCTCCGCGACCCCGCGCGGCACCTCGACCGGCAGGTACACGAAGTCGGGGGAGCCGGGCGGCAGGGTGCCGCGCACGACCTCGGTGGTCTGTCCGGCCGCGGTGTCCGCTGCCTCGGCGAAGCTCACACCGCCCAACGTAAGCGCGGCGGCGGCTCCCGTCACGAACAGTCCGCGTCTGCTGAGGTCCGCGTCGTCCTCGTTGCCCATGTCGGCTCCCCGGGGTGGTGAGAGGGACAGGAGTGGCCTCATGCCTGGTGCCCCCAACCTCGTACCCGGCCGTGAACGGCTCGGCAAGGGGCGGGGATCGACCGATGACCGGGACATGGCCTTCCGTCCTCACGCCCGCGGTGGACGCGCGCCGTCCCCCGTCCGGTCCCGGGCCCTCGGAATCCCGCGCCGCAGCGCGTAGCTTGGGCCCCGCCACCACCACAGCCGACGAGGGCGGAGGAGCCGCTGTGCGGATCTCGACCACGATCTTCCTGACGGACGAGACGATCACCCCGCCTCGGCTGGCGCGAGAACTGGAGGAACGCGGCTTCGCCGGTCTGTATCTGCCCGAGCACACCCACATCCCGGTCGAGCGGACCTCCCCGTACCCGGCGGGCGGCGACCTGCCGCCCGAGTACGGCCGCACCCTCGACCCCTTCGTCGCCCTCGGGCAGGCCGCGGCCGTCACCACCACCCTCGGCCTCGGCACGGGCATCACGCTCCTCGCCCAGCACGACCCCATCGCCCTCGCCAAGCAGATCGCGACCCTCGATCACCTCAGCGGCGGCCGCTTCACGCTCGGCGTCGGCTTCGGCTGGAACAGGGAGGAGGCGGCGGACCACGGCGTGGAGTGGTCGACGCGGCGTGACCTCAGCCGCGACCGCATGCACCTGATGCGCGCCTTGTGGGCCAAGGAACCAACCGCCTACGAGGGCGACTTCGGCTCCGTCCGTGCCTCCTACGCCTACCCGAAGCCGGCGAGCGGCCCCGCGCCCCGCACCCTCGTCGGCGGCGCGGCCGGCCCGAAGCTCTTCTCCCACATCGCCGACTACGCCGACGGCTGGCTCCCCATCGGCGGCCGGGGCCTCACGGAGTCCGTTCCGGTCCTGCGCGACACCTGGGAGCAGGCGGGCCGCGACCCCGGCACCCTCCAGATCGTCCCGTACGCGGTCCTCCCCTCTGCGGGCAAGCTCGCGCGCTATGCGGAACTGGGCTGCGAGGAGGTCGTCCTGCAGTTGCCGCCGGCGGGGGAGGGGGAGGTGATGAGGGTGCTGGACGAGTACGGGAAGTACGTGTGAGACCGGCCCTGCCCGCCGAGGCCCTCTTCTTCCGCACCCTCCCCCTGGGCGGGCGTACGGGGTGGTACGGCTGCGGGTCAGTCCTGGGTGAACGACACGAACGAGGCTCAGGAGGCGGGGGCGAACGCGAGCATGGGGCCGTCCGTGTTCTTGGAGTCGCGGACGTGGACGGTGGTGGGGCAAGCGGCGATCTCGACGCAGGCGCCGCCTTCCCCGCCGCTGTGGCTGGACTTGCGCCAGGCGTAGGCGACTTCGATGCGACGGCCCGCGCGTACTCCTCGGTCTGGAGAAGACCGGGAACTGCCTGATTGCTGTAGTCGTGCACCGCGAGAGCCTCCGCCTCGGCCTTCGCGTCGTCCCGGAACCAGTCCGGATGCCGCGTCCGCGCTTTCGCCAGCGCCTTCTCCACATCCGGGATCGCGGCCTTCAGTACACCCCGCGCCCCCAGCACCTCGTCCGCAAGCAGCAGGAACGCCGGTTGCGGCGTTCGTACCCCGCGCTCCATGGAGGAGACCAGCGCCTCGCCGCAGTGCGTCGACGCCCCCAGCTCCGCTGACTGAGTCCGGGTGCCTCGCGCAACACCTTGATCTGCCTGCCGCGTGAGTTGAAGAGCAGCGCGGTCCCGTCCTCCTCCACTGGCCGCTCCGGCCGCTCCTCGCGTCCCGCGTCCGCCATACCCCGTACCGCCCTCGCCTGCCGCACTGGCCACGGTCGACGCCCCGTACAGTGCCCCGACCGTACTCGTACGGCTATGCTCCGTCGCGTCGTCACTCCTGGTCAGGGTACTCACGACCGGACACGTTCAGTGACATGAAAGACGAAACCGCCACCCTCACGGTCGAGTTCGCCCAACGCCTCAGCGCCACCCGTCGAGGCGCCCGCCTCGCCCGGCACCTCGCCGTGCACCGCCTCGACGACTGGGGCATCCCGTACGGCAGCGAACTCTCCGATTCCCCCGCACTGATCGTCGCCGAACTCGCGGCGAACGCGGTCACCCACGGCCGCGTCCTCGGCCGAGACTTCGAACTGCGTCTGCTGCTCACGGGGGCGATCCTCCGCATCGAGGTCTCCGACGCCCGCGCCGATCGAAGTCCCGCTACACTCCCGCCACCCAGCGAAAGACCAGGTCAGACACCAAAATCCGGCTGGAGTACTAGGCGCCTCGGATCGTTTCTTGACTCGCCCGGGTGGACATACGTCAAAGCGCATATGGGTAGAGGTGCATGTCCGGAGTTTCGAACTCAACTGAATCGCCGATGTTCACTCCTGAGCTACCCCGTCCTGCTTCGATCAGCACGATGTCTGTATCGATCCGAAGTGCTACGACTCCGTCGTCATCGACCGACTGGACTGTTCCGCGCAGTCGGACCTTCCCTTCGGCGTAGTCTCCCGAAATTCGATCCGGTCCGGAGGTGAGCCTCCAATCAGTGACAGGCTCTGGGATGTCCAACTCGATGTTGTAAACCCCAGTCTCTGGATCGCTTGCGCCGTGCCAGTGCCCCCATGCGGACCCGCACGGCCCGGTGAATGCGACAGTCCTGTCTCGGGCGTCCACGATCTCGGTAATTGTGATTCTCATGTCTATTTCAATCCTAGCGGCACTCGCACCATTGTGTTATCCACGATCCAAGTGTTCGAGGGGGCGATGAAGGTCCAAGTTTCCTTATGGAAATGGAATTTGGTGGGCTTGCTATTCATTTCGTGATCGCCGAGACGGATGCTGCGTGTGCCGTCTGCCGAAACGAGTCTGTTGGGATCGGGCTGACCAGTGCGAGGGTGAATGTTTGTGTACGGCCCATCGCCGAGGAAATTCTCCCACTCGCTCATTGCTTGGTGCGGCTTCAGGGGCTTCGGGGCGACGACCTCTGGTGTGTTGATCACCGTTTCCGGTGGAATGCATGGTGACAGGCCGAGTGGGTCGACCCAGACATGAGGGTTGTCGACATACGTGAACGAATTTGGGGCAGGCGCCAGCCCGAGAGGGTCGGAGCTGACGTACCGCGCCGTCTCCGGGTCGTAGTGCCGGTGGAAGTTGTAGTGCAGCCCCGTCTCCGGGTCGAAGTACTGCCCCGGGAAGCGCAGCGGTGTGTACGCCGTGCTCGACGTCGCCCAGGCCGTCGTCCCCCACAGCGTGCTCCGTGTGTGCCAGGCGACCTCGCCCGACTCGTCGATGAGTTCGCTCGGGGTGCCCACCAGGTCCGTGACGATGGCGAAGAAGCGCTCGTCGACCACCTCCTGGGGGAGTCGCGGGGTGCCCGGGCCCTGCGACCCGCCCGCCGGGAGGATGCGTTCCGTCTGGGCGAGCGGGTGCAGGCCGTCGTGGTCCCAGGTCAGCGCCACGGGGTGGGGCAGGTCCACGGACTCCGTGGTCTGCTCGCACAGCGTCGCGCCGTCCCATGTGAACGAGACCTGCTCGGCCACCGTCTCGCCGTCGTCGCCCAGGCGCTGCTTCGCGATGCGGCGGCCCAACGCGTCGTAGCGGTAGCGCCACACCGTGCCGTCCGGTGTGGTGACCGATGTGAGCCGGTCCTCGGCGTCCCATGCGTAGCGCCAGGTGTCCGGCTTGCGTGACAGGCGGGTCTTCCGGCGCAGCACGATGCGGCCCTGGGCGTCGTGCTCGTAGCGGACGTTGCCGGCGCGGGTGATGCGGGTGCCCGTGTAGGCGCGGGGGCCGGTGGCCTCGTGGCCCGGATGCGTGGCGGGCCAGGACGCGTCGGTCTGGTTGCCCGCCGCGTCGTAGGCGTAGCGCTCGGTCCAGTTCGCGGCGTGGACGGCGGTGACGCGTCCGTCGGTGTCCAGGTCGAACGTCCTCGTCCCGGAGAGCCGGTCGTCGATGCGGACGAGGTGACCGTCCGCGCGGTAGGAGTAGCCGCGCCGCTGGAGGCTGCCGTTCGCGCCCGTGACGAGCTGGTCCGTGAGCCGGCCCATCGGGTCGAAGGTGTGGTGGAGCGTGACCGTGCCGCCGATGCGGCGGGCGAGTTCCCGGCCGGCCGCGTCCCGGTCGAAGCCGATCGTGCGGCCCGACGTCGTCAGTTCCGAGGGTCGTCCCGCCGCGTCGTACGACCAGGAGCTGACCGCGCCGCCCGGCGTCGTCCGTCCGGTCCGCCTGCCCAGGGCGTCGTAGGCGAACGTCGTCTCGCGCCCGTCCACCGACTCCGACCTCAGCCGCCCGTAGCGGTCGCGCAGCCGCGTCAGCGTCGCGTCCGGGCCCGCCGCCACCGCGAGTTCGTCGAAGACGTCGTACTCGTACGTGGTGACGGATCCCTCGGTGTCCTTGCGGACGACCTGGCCGAGGGCGTTGCGCGTGAACCGCACGCGCTGGCCGAGGCCGTTGCTGCGGGACACCGGCCGGCCGGCCGCGTCGTACTCGTACGCCAGGGTCCGGTCGTCGAAGTCGGTCTCGGACAGGAGCAGGCCGGCCGGGTCGTACTCGTAGTCCCAGGTCAGCCCCTGCGGGTTGGTCACCCGGGTCAGACGCAGATTGGAGTCGTGGGCGAACTCGTACCGCACCCCGTCCGGCCCGGTCCGCGCCACCAAGAGGTCGAAGTCGGTGTACTCGAAGGTGGTGACACCCCCCAGGGCGTCGGTGTGGGAGGTGCAGTTGCCCTCGCCGTCGTACGTCCAGGACTGCACGCCGCCGTCCGCCTCGACGCGCCGTGCCAGCCTGCCCTCGACCGTCCACTCCAGTCGCGTCACCGCGCCGAGCGGGTCGGTGATCGTGACCGGCCGCCCGAAGGGGTCCCGTTCGCAACGTGTGGTCGCACCCAGCGGGTCGGTGATCTCCAGCGGCAGCCCGGCCCGGTCGCAGCGCACCCGCGTGGTGTGTCCCAGGGCGTCCGTCACCGATGTCGGATGACCCGCTCCGTCGTACGTGACGTGCGTGGTCGCACCCGCGGCGTCCGTGGCGGAGGTGCGGTTGCCGCGTTCGTCGTACGTCCGGCGCACCACCGTCCCGTCGGCGCCGCGGACGCGCACCGGCAGTCCCAGGCCGTCGTACTCGGCCGACAGTTCCCGGCCGTCCGGGCGGCGCACGGTCACCGGGCGACCGCCCTCGTCGTACGTGGTGCTCGTGACGTGGCCGAGCGGGTCGGTGGTGGCGAGGAGCCGGTTGAACGGGTCGTACTCGAAGCGTGTGACAGCGCCGTTCGGGTCGATCTCGGCGACGACCTGCTGCCGCTCGTTGATCACATGGCGTTTGGTGTGGCCGAGGCCGTCGGTCATGGACGTCATGCGCAGACCGGTGTCCGGGTCCGTGCCGTCCCAGGTGAAGTGGGACTCGACGTGGCCGTTCGTGCCGGACTGGTACACGCACCGGTCGAGGCCGTCGTAGACGTAGTCGTAGTGGCTGCCGTTGGCGTCGGTCCACGACGTCATGCGGCCGAGGGCGTCGTAGCCGAACCGCACCGGCAGGCCCGTGGAGTCGACGACCTCGGTCAGATGGCCGTCCGTGTAGCCGTAGCGGAGGATCTCCTGGTCCGAGCCGTCGGCGGCCGCGCCCGCGAGGTGCAGGGCGGTGACCCTGCCCTCGTCCGTGGTGAGCTTCAGGTGGTAGCCGCCGTGGTGCACGATCGACGTCGGTGCGCCGGACTCGTCGTGGTCGAAGCTGATCCAGCGGCCGTTGCGGTCGTCGATCCGGTCCAGCAGCGCCAGTTCGTCGGTGTGGTCGGTGAAGTGCCACACGCGGCCGGTGTCGGGGTCGGTGACCGTCCAGCCGTCGTCCGTACGGTCCAGGGGCCAGCGCCTGCCGTGCGTGGGCAGCACGGGAACCCCCGGCGCGGGGTGCGGATAGGCGAGCAGGCTGCCTTCGTCGCAGGCGAGGACGACGCCCTCGGAGTCGATCTCCAGGCGCTGGTCCACGGTGCTGGACCAGGTCGGGCCGAACCAGCGTCCCGCCCGGTACGAGGAGTCGAAGGTGCGCCGGAACACCAGCGGCAGCGAGCCGGGGAGGGCGATGTCCGTCTGCGGCAGCAGTACACGGCCGCCAGCGACGTCGACCGGGTCCCCGTCGCACTTGGTCTCACTGCACTGCTTGCCCTTGCCGTCGGGATCCTTGGTGTGCCCGTCACGGACCTTCGACGGGCTGTCGGGAACGCCCTTCATCCCGGCCCTGATCCCGCCCCGGACCAGTCCGGCGCCCTTGCTGCCGACGATCTCCGGGATGAGTCGGCCCAGGAACTCGGACGGGTCGCCCTTCGCCGCCTCCCAGGCGTTCTTCAGTGCGCGGTCGGGGTTCGCGGCGGTGGAGACGAGCCCGGCCAGGGTCGTGTTGAGACCCTTGTAGTACTCGGCCGGGTGCGTCAGGTTGTAGGGATCGAGCGGGTTGACCGAACGGACGAAGTTGACGAGGCCGGCCGCCCCCTTGACGACGCCTCCGGCCAGATGGGTCACTTCCACGCCCTGGGCCAGGCTGTAGTCAGCCAGCTCCAGCTTCACCTTGTCGCGGCCCGTGGGCTCCTTCGGGGCATGGGCCATGGCCGCCGTGATCGCCGTCTTCGCGGTGTCCGCGGCCTCGTTGCGGTGCCTGCGGGCCTCCTTCAGGATCTCCTCGGCCCGCTGCCGCTTGGCCTTGCCGGGGTCGCTGAACGGTCCGGGCCTGGGCGGGGGACTGTCGCTGTTGCGGGCGGCGTTGTAGGCGTCGACCTTCTTGTTGTAAGCGTCGGCCGCCGTCCTGGAGTCCGCTTCGCCCTCCTTGTGGAGGGCGATGGCCTCACGGGCCTTGCCCTGGGCACCGACGACCGCCTTGGAGTAGGTCTCCAGCGCCTCGGCCGCGGCCTCGAAGGCGTCGGCGGCGTGCAGCCAGTCCGTCGGCAGCGTCTCGAACCTCATGCGGAAGGCGTCCGCAGCCTCGCCCTTCCAGTGGGCCGAGTCGAGCTTCTTCATCCCGCCGCCGACGAGGTCGAACGCCTTCTGGAAGTCGCGGAGGTTCTGCACCGCCGAGGCGATCGCCTCCGGGTTGCCGTGGATGAGCTCGTTGGCCTCCTCGGTCTGCCCGAGCTGCTGCTCACCCACGTCCGCGCCGAGCGAGGAGGCGGTCTCGTCGCCCCAGTCCTCGACGCTGTCCGCCCAGTCCTCCGCGCCGACCTGTTCCAGGCCCTCGCCGATCCGGTCGGTCGTCCAGTCGACTCCCTCGCCGACCTTCTCCTTGGCCTTGTCGATGCCGCTGTCGACGACGTCGATGCCCTTGTCGAGGGCCTTCCCCAGATCGCCCAGATCCACCATCAGCGGCGCTCCCCCCAACGCGGCTCCTCGGCCTGCGCGACCGTCTCCTGAGACGGATCGAGCGTCTCGCGCAGCCGGGCGTCCGTCGCCTCACGAAGCTCGGGGTCTATCAGCCCCTGCCGCTCGAAGGCGTCCAGCTGCGCGTCCATCACGTCGTAGCCGGTGTTCTTCCAGGTCTGCTCGACCTCCTGGTGCGCCTCGGAGAACGACTCGGCGCTCCAGTCGGGGGCGTCGGTGGCGGACTGGGTGCTGATCTCGTCCCAGCTCTTGCCCTTGACCTCGTCCTCGCTGAGGTGCGGGTTGCCGTTCAGCGCGTTCACGCCGATCTTGAAGGAGTCCTTGACGTACTGCTCCTGCTCGGCGAACGAGCCCGCCGACAGGCCCACGGCCTGCGCGAATCCGTTGCCCTTCAGCGTCAGCGCCCGGACGCCCCACTCCCAGCGCTCGCAGAAGGTCCCGAACTCGTCCGCGAGACCGCCGTGGCCGAGCTCCACTCCCGACAGGGAGAGTTCCGAGAAGCCGCGCCCCGTGGTCGCCTCGCCGATCATGCCGAGGTCCTTGAGCTCGGAATGGGCGAGGTCGATGCCCTTCACGATGGCCGCGAGCGCCGCGGGCGGCGCCTCGAGATCAGGATTCTGCCCGCTCATCGCGTCCCTCCCCCGTCTCCCCGAGATCCACCGCCACTGCGTCGGGCACGATGCCCTTGACCGGCGGGAACAACATGCCGTCAGCGCTGCCCGCGTCCAGGGCCACACCTCCCGGTCCGGGCAGACCGGGCACCATCACGTCCAGCAGACGGGCGCCGAGCACCGTCCGGTACTTCCACTCGCGGCGCGTCTCTCCCCGCGCCAGGGCGAAGCGCGCCAGGGCCTCCTCGTTCGAGAACGCGCAGATCCAGCGGACGCCGTTCCCGTCGGCGGTCCACAGGCTGTCGTGCTCGTCGAACGGTACGAGCACGGCGGTGCGCCGGAATTCCCCGAGCAACCGCGCAAACTCCCGGCGAGCGAATTCCAGTTCGCCGTCCGCAGCCAGAACGGCCGTGGCGGCCCCCGCGGCCGGATCCGGTATTCCTCCGGGCGGTTCGGGCGTGGTGCGGTCGCCGGAGTCGTCGACCGACGGTTCGGGTGCCGTCCAACTGGCCAACTCGGCCAGTTTCGAGATCCGGTCGGGCTCTGTGGTGCCGTCTGCGGCATCGTCCCCGTGCTGACTCACGGGGGAATGCTGTCATGGGCTCGTTCCCGAATGCAACGCGTAATTCCCGCTCAGAGCGGGGTGATTCGGGTGCGTGGGGATTCCCTCACGCGGGCGCGAACGCGGGCGCGGGAGTGTCGGCACCGGAGTCGGCGGCAGCTCCGGTCCTCCCGTCGAGAGCAGCTCCCGGCCCGCGCCCGTCGACCCTAGGGCCGGGCACTCGCACTCCTCCTCCGCCGCGACCGGCGGCAGATGCCTGTCCGAGAAGGCCATCGGGCATCGATCACCCCACCCGGACCCCGCCGTGTCCGGACCCGCAGTACCCGCAGCTGCGGGCTACGTGCACTGTTCATCGCCGGACGGTACGTCCGCCCCGCACGCACCCCCTTCGGGCGGTGCCCCCGCCCACCCCTCACCATCGACCCTTTTCAGTGCATACGCACCCACCCCCCGTTCCGCTGTCGGCCCGCGCTCGTATGCTCGCTGCATGACGGATCACCAGGCCGGAGACCGGGTCGGAGACCAGGCGGGTCGTCCGACCGCCAACGCGATGCGCCGTGCTCTCAAGCGGGCTCGGGACGGTGTCGCGCTCGACACCGGAGAGGCCGCCGTGCTGCTGCAGGCGCGGGGCGCGGACCTGGAGGACCTGTGCGCGTCCGCGGCGCGGGTCCGGGACGCCGGGCTGGAGGCCGCGGGGCGCCCCGGGGTCATCACGTACTCGAAGAGCGTGTTCATCCCGCTCACGAGGCTGTGCCGGGACAAGTGCCACTACTGCACCTTCGCCACCGTCCCCGGCAAGCTCCGCCGTGCCGGCCACGGGATGTTCATGTCGCCCGACGAGGTGCTGGACATCGCGCGGCGCGGTGCCGAACTCGGCTGCAAGGAAGCCCTCATCACCCTCGGCGACAAGCCGGAGGACCGCTGGCCCGAGGCGCGTGAGTGGCTGGAGGCGGAGGGGTACGACGACACCATCGCCTACGTACGGGCCATGGCGATCCGCATCCTGGAGGAGACCGGACTCCTGCCCCACCTCAACCCGGGCGTGATGACCTGGACGGACTTCCAGCGGCTCAAGCCCGTCGCCCCCTCGATGGGCATGATGCTGGAGACCACCGCCACCCGCCTCTGGTCCGAGCCCGGCGGTCCGCACCACGGATCGCCCGACAAGGAGCCGGCGGTGCGGCTGCGGGTGCTGGAGGACGCCGGGCGCAGCTCCGTCCCGTTCACCAGCGGGCTGCTGATCGGGATCGGCGAGACGTACGAGGAGCGCGCGGAGTCGCTGTTCGCGCTGCGCCGGATCTCCCGCGCCTACCACGGCATCCAGGAGCTGATCGTCCAGAACTTCCGCGCCAAGCCGGACACCGCGATGCGCGGCATGCCGGACGCCGAACTGGACGACCTCGTCGCCACCATCGCCGTCGCCCGGCACATCATGGGCCCCTCCGGGTGCCTCCAGGCACCGCCGAACCTCGTGGACGAGGAGTACGGGCGCCTCATCGCCGCCGGTGTCGACGACTGGGGCGGGGTGTCGCCGCTGACGCCCGACCACGTCAACCCCGAGCGGCCGTGGCCCCAGATCGACCTGCTCGCCGAGCGGTCGGCGGCCGCCGGATTCCGGCTGCGCGAACGGCTCGCCGTGTACCCGGAGTTCGTCCGGCGCGGCGAGCCCTGGCTGGACCCCCGGCTGCTCCCGCACGTGCGGGCCCTCGCCGACCCCTCGACCGGCCTCGCGGACGAGGCCGCGCTGCCAGTCGGCCTTCCCTGGCAGGAGCCGGACGAGGGCTTCGTCGCGAGCGGACGGACCGATCTGCACCGCACCATCGACACCGACGGCCGGACCTCGGACCGCCGGGACGACTTCGACGAGGTGTACGGGGACTGGGGCATCCTGCGCGAGGCGGCGGCGCCCGGCATGGTGCCCTCGCGCATCGACACCGACGTACGGCACGCCCTGGCCACGGCGGCGGACGATCCGGCGAGGCTCACCGACGACGAGGCCCTCGCGCTGCTGCACGCCGACGGGCCCGCGCTGGACGCGCTGTGCTCGATCGCCGACGACCTGCGCCGTGACGTCGTCGGTGACGACGTCACGTACGTCGTCACCCGCAACATCAACTTCACCAACGTCTGCTACACCGGCTGCCGTTTCTGCGCCTTCGCCCAGCGCCGCACGGACGCCGACGCGTACACCCTGTCGCTGGACCAGGTCGCCGACCGCGCCCAGCAGGCGTGGGAGGTCGGCGCGGTCGAGGTGTGCATGCAGGGCGGTATCCACCCCGACCTGCCCGGCACCGCGTACTTCGACATCGCCCGGGCCGTGAAGCAGCGCGTCCCCGGCATGCACGTGCACGCGTTCTCCCCCATGGAGGTCGTGAACGGCGCGACGCGCACCGGCATGTCGATCCGCGAGTGGCTGACCGCCGCCAAGGAGGCGGGACTGGACTCCATCCCCGGGACGGCCGCGGAGATCCTCGACGACGAGGTGCGCTGGGTGCTGACGAAGGGCAAGCTGCCCACCGCCACCTGGATCGAGGTCGTCACCACCGCGCACGAGCTGGGCATCCGCTCGTCGTCGACGATGATGTACGGACACGTCGACCAGCCCCGGCACTGGCTGGGCCATTTCCGCACCCTGGCCCGCATCCAGCAGCAGACGGGCGGGTTCACCGAGTTCGTGACGCTGCCCTTCATCCACACCAACGCGCCCGTCTACCTGGCCGGCATCGCCAGGCCGGGGCCCACGACCCGTGACAACCGCGCCGTCACGGCGATGGCCCGGTTGCTGCTCCACCCGCACATCCCGAACATCCAGACCAGCTGGGTGAAGCTCGGCGCGGAAGGCGCCGCGGAGATGCTGCGCTCCGGTGCGAACGACCTCGGCGGCACGCTGATGGAGGAGACCATCTCCCGGATGGCCGGGTCGAGTTACGGCTCGTACCGCTCCGTCCGCGACCTGACGGCCATCGCCGACGCCGCCGGACGCCCGTCGAGGCCCCGTACGACGCTGTACGGCGAGGTCCCTGCGGAGCGGCAGCGCGCGGCTGCGGACTCCGACGGCCACCTCCCGGAGCTGCTGCCGGTGCTGGAACAGGGCTGAGGGGCCCGGTCGAGGTTTCCCGGCCCCGTCCCGGTCGCGGAAGGGCATCCCGGAAGAGCGCGTCGCGGAAGTCCGTTACGGAAGTCCGTTACGGAAAGGCGCCGCGATGGCCTTCGCGGAAGGCGACCGAGGGCACCACTCGGTACGGGACGAGGGCCGGGCCGAGGGTCGGGCCCAGGCCCTGGCCGCAGTCCGGCCGTGGCGCGCACCGGGCAGGACAGCACGAAGGTTCCGTGACGTGGGTCACGTCGAGCCGGACGCGGCCCGAACCCGGCAGTCCGAACCCGTCACCCGGACTCCCGGCCCCTCCCGGCCCCTCCCGGTCCGCCCGAACGCCCCGGCCGCCCCGCCCTCCGGCCTGGCGGGCGTCCCGGGTGGACAGCGGCCGCGCCGTGGCGCACCGCGGGCAGTGACCGGAACCGGCCGGAAGCTGACCGTCACATTCCACTTCGGCTGTCGTTCCGGCTGGAATCCGCCCATGAAGCGATCTCTCGCGGTCGATTACAGTGCTGCGCACGAGAAGGGGGGAGCCGGGTGACCACACCAGCCGCAGCCGTCTGGGGACGTGCCGAGCAGCAGGACTTCCGCGCCCGGGTGCGCGGCTGTCTGCTGGGCGGAGCCATCGGCGACGCACTGGGCGCCGGGGTCGCCGCGCTGTCCCTGGACGAGATACGCGCCACCCACGGCCCGGACGGGGTCGCCGATCTCGTTCCCGCCTACGGCCGCCGCGGCGCGGTCACCGCCGCCACGCAGCTGACCCTCTTCACCGTCGACGGCCTCATACGCGCCCAGGTCCGCCGCGACACCGGCGCCTGGCACCCCCCGACCGACGTCCACCGCGCCCATCTGCGCTGGGCGGCCACCCAGCGGGACTGGGGGCCCGACGAGCGTCGCAAGGACAACGGCTGGCTCGCCCGCGAGGAATGGCTCTACACCCGCCGCGACCCGACCCCCGCCTGCCTCACCGGTCTCGCCGACGAGGTGCTCGGCACCGTCGACAAGCCCAAGAACCCCACCGCCCGCGACGCCGGCGCGCTCGTCCGCTCCGCTCCCTTCGGGCTGCTCGTGGGCTGGGAGCCGCAGCTGGTCTGCCAGCTGGCCGTGGAGTGCGCGGCGCAGACCCACGGCCACCCCACCGCGTACCTCTCGGCCGGTGCCTTCGCAGTGATCGTCCACGGGCTGGCCCGCGGCGAGACCGTCGACGGGTCCGTCCAGCGGGCGCTGTCCCTGCTGACGCCCAGGCCGGGGCACCAGCCCGTGAGCGACGCGCTCAAGCAGGCCCTGGGCGCCGTACGCCAGGGCATTCCGAGTGCCACCCGCATCGACGCGCTCGGTGACCCCGAGAACGCCGAGGACGCCCTCGCCGTCGCCGTCTACTGCACTCTCGTCAGCGAGGACGTCCGCCACGGGCTCCGCCTCGCCGTCAACCACGACGGGCCCTCCCACACCACCGGCACTCTCTGCGGCGCCCTTCTCGGTGCGCTGCACGGAGAGACGGCACTGCCGCCCGCCTGGCTGTCGGAGATCGAGGGCCGCTCCACGGTCCTCGAACTCGCCGACGACTTCGCCATGGAGATGACGCAGGGCCCGGCGCTCCACGGCCCCGCCGCCTCCGCCCCCGGCTGGCTCCAGCGCTATCCGCGCGGCTGAGTCCGGCCGGCTCCGGACCACCTCGCACACGGTTGTGGGCGGTCGGCTTCCGGGCAGTCGGCACGCGCATCGCCCGGCCACCGAGTGCCCGACAGGGGGCGGTTTCCGCCACGAGTGACGGCGGCGGCGCTCCCCGGTCCGCTGGGTCCGGCCGGTTGCGGTGCCACCGGTCCGCAGCGGTGGCTGCCGCGCCGTTTCGGCCGTGGCGGCTACCGCATCAGTTCGCCGGCGTTGACCAGGAGGGACTGGCCGGTGATCGAGCGGGCGCGGTCCGAGGCGAGGAAGGCGACGGCCTCCGCGACGTCCCCGTCGGTGGCGAGTTCCGGGAGGGCCATGCGTTCCGTGAGGCGGGACAGCACCTCGGACTCGGGAACGCCTTCGGTGCCGGCGGTGAACCGGACGTACGCCTGGACCGGCGGGCCCCACATCCAGCCTGGGAGTACCGTGTTGACCCGGATCCGGTGCGGACCGAGTTCCCGGGCCAGGGAGTACATGGCGGAGGTCAGCGCGCCCTTCGACGCCGCGTACGCCGCCTGCCGGACCTGGGACGGGGCGGCCACCGCGGACTGGGTGCCGATGATGACGACCGATCCGCCGCGCTCCCTGAGGGCGGGCAGGCAGGCGCGTGTCATGCGCAGGGTGCCCAGCAGGTTGACGTCGACGATCTGCTGCCAGGTCGCGAAGTCGGCGTCCTCGACGCCGCCGAAGTGGCTGTCCCGGGCGGCGACGTGCACGACGGCGTCGATGCGCCCGAAGCGCTCCAGCGCGAGGGCGGCGAGCGCCTCGCACTGGGCCTCGTCGGTGATGTCGGTGGGGCGGTGGGCGGTGTGGGCGCCGGTGGGGTCGATCTCGCCGGCGGTCTTCACGAGGTTCGCCTCGGTGCGGGCGCCGAGGACGGCATTGCCGCCGTCCCGTACGACGGTCTCGGCGACGCGGTGTCCGAGCCCGGCGCCGACGCCGGACACGATGACGGTCTTCTCCTGCAGCAGCATCTCGGCGGCTCCCGACTCTGGCCCTTTATCTGACGGTGCGTCAGAGTAGGTCCGTCGACCGCGGGAGGGAAGGGGAGCGCCGTGCTGGGAAGAGGGGCGTCGTGAGCGAGGACACCCGGTCCGGGCTGTACGCGGAACTGGCGGCCGTCGGCCCCTACGAGGTGCGTCCCGGCCATGCGCTGATCACCATGGTCGAGCCGCGTCCCGGCCATGAGTACGCGTACAACCGCTGGTACGAGGACGACCACTACTACGCGGGTGCCATGGCGATGCCCTGGATGTTCGCGGGGCGCCGCTGGGTCGCCACCCGAGATCTGCAGCTGCTGCGCTACCCGGAGAAGTCGGCGGTGGCCCGGCCGGTAACCGCAGGCTGCTACATCTCCACCTACTGGATCACCGAGGGGCGTTACGACGACCACATGCGCTGGACGGTCGGGATCAACAAGCGGCTCAATCGCGACGGCCGCGTCCACCAGGCCCGCACCCATGTGTTCACCGCGTTCCAGGACCATGTGGCGACCGTCTACCGGGACGGCGCCGCGGGGCCGCGCGACTACCACGCGCTCGACCATCCGTACGCGGGGCTGGTCGTGGAGGTGATCGACGCGGAGAGTCCGGAGCGCAGGGCGGAGCTGCTGGAATGGCTGCGGTCGCGGGAACTGCCGAAGCGGCTCGCGGCGAAGGGCGACGCCGTCTCCCCGGCGGCGATGGTGACCGTGTTCCGGCCCACGCCTCTGCCGCTGGACCGGATGACATACGTGAAACAGGTGGAGGGTGTGGACACCCGGCTGACGCTGCTGTGGTTCCTGGAACGAGATCCGCGGGACGGCTGGGAGGAGCACTTCGCCGGGCTGGATGCGGGGGAGCTGGGCAGGATCGAGCTGGTGGCGCCGTTCATTCCGACCGTCCCCGGTACGGACCGGTACGTGGACGAACTGCGTTAGCGGAGAGGTGGCCGGGTCAGGTCTTCGGTGGGTGGAGGCGGGGGCCGCAGTGCCGAGCCCCCTCGGCCGGGACGGCGGACCAGTCGAGAGGGCTCTGTTCGTCGGGTCTTGGTGTTCCGACGCTGACCGGCCCGGCTCCCATGGGGCGGGCCGACGTCGGAAGCCTCCGGCTCCCGCCTGTCTGCTTCCGGCTTCGAGTACGGAACCCTAGAGGGAGCCCTTGCTCACACCCTGCAGGAACGCGGCCCAGGAACCGGGGACGAAGGTGATGGACGGGCCCTCGGGGGCCTTGGAGTCGCGGACGGCGATCGCCTGCACGACGGGGGACTTGACTTCGACACATGCGCCGTTTCCGCCGGAGTACGAGGATTTGACCCAAGTGTCCGTGGCGCCCTGGTGAATAGCCATGTCTTTCTCCGGTTCCGTGTTTCGACGGTGTGGCCGACGTGCTCGACGGCGTGATCACGACGCTACTTGGGGCGCTCGACCGCTGAGAACGTCCGTTCACTCGACCGGATGGCATATTTCACTGCGCTCTTCCGGGAAATGCTTACGAAGGTGTATGGTCCGCCCTCGCGACTTCCCGGCCCGCTTCCGGAGGGTGCCCCCACGACCTCGAACCGCGAGTGAACGACACCTGGACCGGGCCTACTTGGCGTAGGACTTGGCGATGTCCTCAATGAACTCCCGTGTCTGCTCGACGTTCAACGCCTGCGCCCGCAAATGCTCGTACATCACCGTGTATTTGTGGACGTCGTTCGCCTTCTCCAGGTACAGGTCGCTGGTGACGCCTTCGATGTATACGACGCTGGAGTCCGATGCGTCGGGGAACTCCAGGATGGCGTAGTGACCGGTGATCCCGGGATGGGCGCCCATGCTGAACGGCAGCACCTGAACGGTGACATGCGGCAGCTGCGACTGCTCGACGAGATGCTCCAGCTGCTCCCGCATCATCTCCTTGTTGCCCACGACCCGGCGCAGCGCGGCCTCGTCCACCACCGCCCACAGCCGAAGCGGACTCTCGTCGGAGGCGATCCGCTCCTGGCGGCGGACCCGGACCTGGACGCGCTTCTCCACGTCGCTGCTCGGAGTCTCGGGCAGCGCGCCGGTGATGAGCGCCTCCGCGTACTCCCGGGTCTGGAGCAGACCCGGCACGATCTGCGGCTCGTAGACGCGGAGGCTGGCGGCGTCCGTCTCCAGGCCGATGTAGACGCTGTAGGGGATGTCGCCGAAGGCATGCCACCAGCCCTGCTGGCGCGAGTCCTTGGCCATCTGCATCAGGGAGTCGACCACGCGGTGGTCCTCGACCTCGTACACTCCGCAGAGGTCGCGCACGTCGCGCTGGCTGATCGAGCGCCGGCCGTTCTCCAGTCGGCTGATCTTCGACTGGGAGACGAGCAGGCGATCCGCCACCTCCTCCGCGGTCATGCCCCTGAGTTCGCGGAGCCGGCGCAACTCCTGGCCCAAACGGCGGCGCCTGACGGTGGGGTTGACGTTGGACGCCACGGGAACTGCACCTCCGGTGTGGACTGCTGTGCGGTCCTTGTTGCTGTGCGTATCTACGTCTCAGCAGACTGCCACCAAAGGTGCTGCTCGCGCTGGAAAACGACGACACGCACGCACAATGCGGGGGACAAAACACCGGCTGTGTGCGGCGCGTGGTGGAAACGGGCACCCGTGGGCGCGCGAAGAGAGCGTGGGTGCACGCGTGGGAGCGCGAAGCGGGCGCGGTCACATGCGTGGGAGCGCGCCGCGGGGCGGTCGCGTGCGCACCCGAGCGCCCTCATGAGATGGGCGCAGAGCCGAGGGTGTGTGCGTCAGGACGGGCGCATGCCGCAGGGAGGGCGCGGGGCGGTCGACGGTGCGACTGCCCCGCGCCCTCTGCGGCTCCCGAACCGGTCTCGTGCGACGCCGGTGCGGCGGTTCTCCCGGCGGGCGTGCGATCGGGTGGTTCACGGAGGCGTCCACGGCCGCACGGGCGCGCGTGCGCATCCGTGGGGCGTGTCCGCTTCCGTGTCCAGCCCAGCCCAGCCCAGCCCGAGTCGTACCCCTATGGGCCGGTGGCCCGTACCGGTACTAGTGAGCGGCGGCGCGGGCCATGCTGCCGCGTCGTGACGGCATCTGGACGGCCGGCTGCCGACCGGGTGCCGCCGGACCACGGCGTTGCTGCGCGGACGCACCGTTCTGAACGTCCATCACGGCGTGCGCCACGAGTCCGCCCATGGGGTCGTGCCTGATCAGGTCCCGGAGCCGGGAGCGGGAGGACCGCCCCTCGTTGCCGGGATAGAGGTGCTTGCCCAGGCCGACCGCGTGCGCCAGTGCGGCGAGTGCGGCCGTCCGCGGGTCCGGCGGTACGCCGGTGCGGATCGCGTTGTCCAGTCGGGTCCTGATCTCCCGGCTGATCGCCGTGTCCGTCGCCTGGTAGCGAGTCGTCGGCAGCACCCCGCACATTTGGCCCGCCACGGCATGGACCATGCCGCACCTTTCCAGATGTGAGAGGTAGGTCTGGCGCAACCCCAGGCGGGGCCCGCCGATCCAGTGGACCGCGCGGACCGGACTGCCGCGCCTGCGCAGCAGTTCCAGTGCGGAGTCCAGTGTCGGATCTCCTGTCGGCCGTGGCATCACCACGGCGATACGATCCCCGTCTGGGGCTATCCGTCCTGCCAGGGCCAGCTCCACTAGCTGTGCTCCGGCCAGGCCGAGGTCGAGCGACTGCGGCTGCGCTGTGGTACCCGTGGCCGGGTCCAGAGCGAGCAGCAGAAGCTCCTCCGGAAGTGTTCTGCGGCTCCTGCCCATCCATGCCTCCCCGCGTGGATGAATGACAGGGTGACGCCTCTCACATTGGTCTGTCGAGAGTGCCTGGGTGCTTCGTGTGGGAACCGGCAGGTATGTCGTTCTCGTCTAGCACGGGGGCCAAGCGGTTCACACAGGACACTGAGAGATGGTTCGGACAGTGGTGCGGGTGGTACCAGCGCCACGGCGGGTTCAGGTTGAGGCACGGAGGAGGCACGGTGGCGGGCGAGTCCCCCGACAAGTCGGAGCAGCAGAAGTCGTCGGGGGAGACGACTCCGGGCGAACGTGATCCGCGGCTTGCCGTGGCCCGTTCGGCGGGAGCATCCACCGAGGGGCGTGCCGACCAGCCGACGGCGGTGTTCCGGACGCTGCTGTCGGAGGCGGAGGAGCGCGCCGAGGCCTCGAAGTCGTCCGAACCGACGTCCTCGGAGGCGTCCGCCGCCGACGACGCGGACGCCTCCGACAGGGACGCACCCGAGTCCGCGGCCGGTTCCGACGACGCGGTCGGGTCCGCCGCCTCGGAGGACCGCCTCCGTGCGGCGGTGGCCGCGTGGGTCTCCGGCAAGGGCGACACGGCGGACGACACGGCGGACGACACGGTGGACGGGACCGAGGAGGCCGGTGCCGCCGCGGGCGAGGGTACGGGCGGGCGGACGGGCGGTAGGCCGGCCCCGGCCGCCGCACGCGCCGGCGGGACCTCCGGCGACGACGAGGCGGACGCGGGCACTCCGGGGGCGGTGGAGGGCGGCGACGCCCCCGAACACGCCCCCAGTGCCCACGAGGCGGCCGGGAATGCCGGGGAGAGGCCCACGGCGCCCCCGCCCCGCAAGTCCGTCGACGCGGAGCCGTCAGCCGAGACGGGCCGGACCGAGACGGGCCGGGGCGAGGGCGACGAGGACGCGGCCGGCGGGAGCGCGCGCGGTTCGACCTCGGACGGCTCGAACCCGAGCGAGGAGGGCTCCCGGAGCAGGACGCCCAGCTGGGCCGCCGCCCGGCGAGCCGGCAAGGACACCGCCCCTGTGGAGGACGGCCCCGGCGAAGGTCCCGCGATCGGTACGGACGGCGCCGTCGCGCCGACGGGTTCCGCCAGGCTCGCGGTTTCCGCCGGGACGGCCGATGAAGGCGACGACGCCGGGGAGGCCGACGACGCCGGGGAGGCCGGGGACGGGGAGGCCGGGGGCCGGAAGGCCGTCGACCAGCCGACGGCCGTCTTCAAGGCCCTGCCCCGGCCCGCTGTGGACCAGCCGACCACCGCGCTCAAGATCACTTCGCAGCCCCCGGTACCGAAGCGGGCCGAGAGTTCCTCCCCTTCGGCCGCCCCCTCGGCGCAGTCGGACGCGGACGGCGCGGATGCGGAGCGTCCGGGCTCGGAGGGCGCGGAGAAGGAGGCCGAGCGCACCACTGCGCTCAGGGTCACCGGGCCCCCGAGCGAGAGGCCGAAGCCCGAGTCGAGGTCCGGCACGAAGCCTGCGTCCGACGACGCTCCCGGGGCCGAGGGCACCACCGGGGCGAGGACGACGTCCGGCCGCAGCGGTGCGTCCGGGGCCGCCCCGGCCGCCCCGGCGTCCAGGCCCACCTCCGGCCGAACCTCCGGCGACGCCCCCGAGTCCGCCGCCGAAACCGCTCCCGGCTCCGCTCCCGAGCCCGCCGCCGAGCGGACCAGCACGTTCGTACCGCTGCGGCGCGACGACGTACGCCCTGCCTCGTCCTCCGCGCAGTCGGCGCCTCCCACCGCGAAGCCGGCCGGGCCCGCGGCGTCTCCCGCCGCCCCGCCCGCCTCGCTCACCGAGCCCGAGCGCACGAGGCAGCAGCCGCTGCCGCCCAGGCCGCCGCTCGATCTGCTCGCCGAGCTGACGAACACTCCGCCGCCCCCGCAGACCCCCGTCCGCACCCTGGTGCGGCGGGTCAGGATCTGGACGCCGCTCGTCGTGCTGCTCCTGATCGTCTTCGCGGTCGTACAGGCCGTGCGTCCGCTTCCGGACCCCACCCTCTCGCTGACGGCCGAGCCGACGTACGAGTTCGAGGGTTCGGCCCCGCAGCTGCCCTGGCCCGCGAAGGGCCAGGCGTACATGGCCGCGTCCGGGCTCGGCACGCTCGGCTCCTCCGGGGAGCAGAAGCCCGTGCCGATCGCGAGCGTGACCAAGTCCATGACGGCGTATGTGATCCTCAAGAACCACCCGCTCAAGCCGGGCGAGCCGGGGCCCATGATCGAGATCGACGCCAAGGGCGAGGCGGAAGGCCAGCTCGACAAGACGGACAACGAGTCGACACTCAACACCGTCAAGGAGGGCGACAAGATCAGTCTGAGGGACGCGCTGGCGGCGATCATGATTCCGTCCGCGAACAACATCGCGCGTCAGCTGGCGCGCTGGGACTCGGGCTCCGAGAAGGCGTTCGTCGAGAAGATGAACGCCGCCGCGGACGAGCTCGGGATGAAGAACACGACGTACACGGACCCGTCCGGGCTGGACGCGACGACGGTCAGCACGGCCGAGGACCAGGTCAAGCTGGGGCTGAAGCTGGTCGAGATCAAGGCCCTGATGGACATCACCAAGCTGCCCGAGTGGACGGACCCGTCGGGCAAGAGGTGGCGGAACTACAACGAGCTGCCGCCTTACGACGGCGCGCTCGGCATCAAGACCGGCAGCACCACCAAGGCCGGTGGCAACCTCCTGTTCGCCGCCCACAAAATGGTCGGCGACACGGACCAGCTGATCGTCGGTGCCGTGCTCGCGCAGTACGACACCCCGATCCTCGGTACCGCGATCAAGGCGAGCAGGGAGCTGATGCTCGCGACGCAGGACGCCCTGAAGAACGCGACGATCGTCAAGAAGGGCCAGGTCGTCGGCGTGGTCGAGGACGGTCTGGGCGGTTCGGTCCCGCTGGTGGCCACCAAGGACGTCAAGGCCGTCGGCTGGTCCGGGCTCACCGTCAAGCTCGAGTTGACGAATGGCGGCAAGGTCCTTCCGCACGAGGCGGCGGCCGGCACGGTCGTCGGTTCGCTGACCGTCGGCGAGGGCGCCAGCCAGGTCACCGTGCCGGTGGCCCTCCAGGAGGCGCTCGTGGAGCCCGGGTTCGGCGCCAGGCTGACCCGCTTGGGCTGACATCGGGCAGCCGGACGGGGGCACGGACCTCCGTGCCCCCGTCCGGTGCATCAACACCGTGCTAGCGTCCCCGGATCGCGGCGTCTCCCGGCCCGGGGGCAACTCGCGAAGCCGGGAGGGCGTCCCCGAGCACGGGAAGCGACCACGGGAGCCGCAGTGACCACCGTCGAGCCGACACACGCGGACGAGAGCAGCGCCGTGAGCGGCCCACGAGACGCGAAGGACCCACGAATAGGGGAGGATTCCGGATCCGGATCCCCTGAGTCCGTCGCGTGCCCCGTCGCTTCCGAGTGCCCCGCGCCCCACGAGACCGGAGGACCGGCCGCGTCCGCCGTGGCTGCCGCGCCCGCCGTGACTGCCGGGTCTGTCGTGCTTACCGGGACCGTCGCGCCCTCGTCCGCCGCGTCTGCCTCGTCCGCCGGGGCCTCCGGGGAGCCCATGGCTCAGGTGTCGCGTGAGGCCGCCGCGATCCGGGAGGTGTCCACCTCTCCTGGGATCCCCGCGCCTCATGGGCCGGTCGGGACGTCCGAGGCTCCCGCGTCTCCCCGGCCCCCGGCCTCGCGCGCGGCACGGCTCGACGGCTCAGGGGGCGAAGCGACCGGGCGCGACGGTGAAACGTGCGACAGCGCCGGGCCTGCGGGTTCCCGGTCCACCGGCTCCCGGTTCGCCGACGCGCGGACCGCGGGCTCCCGGTTCGTCGGCGCGCTGTCGCGGCGCCCCGTCCTCGTGGCCACGGGGCTGGCGGCCTTCCTCCACGTCGGGTGGTTCCTGTTCTTCGCCAACAGCGGCGGTGACATCGCCGCTCAGGACGCCTGGGCCGAGTTCGTCGGCCGGCATCCCGATTCGGCGTACAACCTCGCCTGGTACGGCGGGATGCACCCGGTCTCGTACAGCGTGGTGTCCCCGTACCTGATGTCCGTCCTCGGCGTGCGCACGACGATGATGGTCGTCGGGACCCTTTCCGCCGCGCTGACCGCGCTGATCCTGACGCGGGTACGGGCGGTCCGGAACCCGCTGGCCTGCTCGCTGGCCGGGGTGTTCGCGTTCCTCTGCAACGCGCTGTCGGGGCGGGTCACGTTCGGGCTGGGGATGGTGTTCGCCCTCGGGGCGGTCGCCGCGGTGTTCTGCTGGCCCCACCGCTGGCGGCGGAAACGCTGGGCGAAGGCCGCGTTCACGGCGCCGCTGGCCGGCCTCGCGACCGCGTCGAGCCCGGTCGCGGGACTGTTCCTCGGGGTCGTCGCCGCGGCGCTGTTCCTGAACGGGCGCCGTCCGGGCGCCTACGCGCTCGGGATCGCCCCGGTCGTGGTCGTGGCGCTGTCGGCGTGGCTGTTCCCGTTCTCCGGTACGCAGCCGATGTCGCTGGGATCGACCTCGCTGCCGTTCCTCTTCGGGGTCCTCGTCCTCGTCCTCGTACCGCGTGAGTGGCGCACCGTCCGTACCGCGGCCGGGGTGTACTCCGCGGGGACGCTGCTTACCTTCCTCGTGGACTCGCAGATCGGCTCGAACGTCTCGCGGCTCGCGATGCTTTTCGCGGGGGTCGTGCTGATGGCGGCGCTGCCGTACACAGTGCCGCGCTCGCGAAGGTGGTACGCGGTCGTCCTCGCGTTCGCCGGGCTCAACGCGTGGATCGGCTTCAAGAGCGTCGACGACATCGTGCGTACCGCGCCGGCCGCGTCCTGGACGCGGGAACTCGCGCCACTGGTGAACGAACTCCAGGAGGTCGGCGCCGAGAGGGGCCGTGTGGAGGTCGTCCCGGCCAGCAGCCACCGCGAGGCGTCGGCGCTCGCGCCGTACGTCAACCTCGCGCGCGGCTGGAACCGGCAGGCGGACATGGAGCGCAATCCGCTCTTCTACGACGACACGCTCAACGCCACGAACTACCGGGAGTGGCTGGACCGCTGGGCCGTCCACTACGTGGTGCTGCCGACGGGAAAGCCGGACTCGGGCGCCCGGCAGGAGGCGGAGCTGGTCGAGCGCGGCCAGCCCTATCTGAAGCCGGTGTGGTCGGACGCGAACTGGCGGCTCTTCGCCGTCCGCGAGCCGACGCCGCTCGCGGACCCTCCGGCGACCGTGGACCGGGCGGGCGCCGGTGAGCTGCGGATCCATGTGCGCGAGGCGGGAAGGGTGTTGATCCGCGTCCCGTACTCGCCGTGGCTGGGTCTCGTGGACGAGCAGGGCCGGAGTGTGGAGCAGCCACAGGAGACCGCGGCGTCGATGCTCCGTGAGGAAGACGAGCCGAAGGTGTTCGTCAATGTCGCCGGCTGTCTGATGAAGGCGGGGGAGGACACGGAGGGGGACGAATGGACGGAACTCCTCGCCCCGCGCGCGGGTGTCTACCGGCTGGCGGCCCCGTACCAGCTCCCGCGCGGTACGCCGTGTCCGGAGGAGCTGAGCGGGAGGAGCTGAGGGGAGGAGCTGGGTCGGAGGCGCTGAGCGGAGGCGCCCGACGGGCGGCGCCCCTGGTCGCCGGGACGGCGGCGGAGCGACTTCGGGCCGACGGCGGGGTGATGGGACGCACACGGCCGCCCGCCCTTGATTCCCTGCCCCCGGCGCCCTTCGTCTCCCTTCGTCCTCGCCCGGCCGTCCGCCAGTCCGCCTGTGCTTCCGCCCAGTCGTCGGACCGCCCGGCGGCCCGACCCCCGCCCACCGCGGAACGAACCCCAGCGCCTCCGCGGCCGTCACGCGCCGACGCGCCGAGTCGCCGCCGCCCTGGCCGCCGTTGAGTGAGAGCCGCGCCCGTCAGACCACCGGGAACGCCACGTCGCAGACCTCGTCCGTCGCCGACGCCGCGTCCCAGTCCGTGAAGTACACCTCGCGGCACGGGCCGGCGACCGTCAGCCCTTGCCGGGCGGTCCAGCGCTCGACGGCGTCGAAGGCCGACCCGATCTGCGGGTACGCCACCTGCGCCTTGGTCACCCTGGTGCAGGCGAGGCGGCCGGCGGGCTCCACGCGGAGAACCGCACCCGTCCGGTGCTCGTCGATCCAGAGTTGCGCGGCGCGGGCGTCGGCGACCGGCACGCACGCCTCCGCCGGGCCGTCGCTGTCCGGGCCGACCTCGGCGTGGTAGAGGACGTAAGGCGGGCCCGCGACGCCACCGCACTCCTCGGCTGCCCGTTCCAGGCGGCCGAGGGCCGCCGGGATCCAGCGGGGCAGCTCGTCCGCCAGCAGCCTGTGGCGCTCGGTGAGGACCGCCTGCTCGGCCATGTCCATCGTCCTGACCTCGTACATCGTCTGTCTCCTGCCTGAAAGCCGGTCACGGAGATGGGCCACGACGGCGCCCTGCACGGCACGGCGTTCCTCGACCTCGGCCCAGTACGCCGTCAGAGCCCGAGCGGCCTGCGGCCCCGGCAGCTCCACCACGCGGGCGATCCTCTCCAGCGGCATGTCGATCTGTCGCAGGAGCGCGACGAGCCGGGCGCGATCGACCTGTTCGGTGCGGTACCAGCGATAGCCGGTCGCCGCGTCGACGTACGCCGGGGTGAGCAGACCGAGCCGGTCGTAGAGACGCAGCGCCTTCGGCGAGAGCCGCGCCCGCGCTGCGAAGGCCCCGATGGTGAGCAGGGAGTCGTTGTGCACGGGCCCATCCTCCGTCACCGGGCGGGAGTTCCGCCCGGTGACGAGGACGATGCGGCCTGCCCCTGGGGCAAGGTCAACGGACGCCACAGCCTTCGCGGCGGTGCTTCGTCCGTCCCCGGGCCGGGTGCCCCGCGATCGACGGGCACGCGAAGATCCCATAGGCGCCCCGCGACGGCACCCGACGTCCGTGCGACGGTCACCGGCGGTACCCGTCGGAGGCCACTCGCCGCCCCGTAACGGGCGGCCCGTGCCCACCCGTCGGAAGGACCCCGGATCGATACCGCGTTGATACGCCCCGACGTCTACCGGCCGGTATTCCGCCCGCTGCATAGTGACCCGCATGGTTTGCGACAGATGCGGAGGAACGCACCGGGGCGCGCTGCCCGGGATGGTGCTCGACTCGTGCACCGTCGAGTCCGTGCCGGCACACCGGACGCTCGGCGAGCCGGTCCTCGAGCGAAGGACGATGCCGGCGGGGGCGGGAGCCGTCCTCTCGCTGTGTCTGCTGGCGCTCGGAGTCACGCTCCTCGCAACCGCCGGCGGCGACGGCGACGGCGAACGCGCCGACGACGCGCGACCGGTCGTGGACGACATCGCACCGGGCGGGATGCCCCAGAGGATCGGCCCGACGTTCTTCCCGGAGGACGTGCCGGAACCGAGCGCCACGTCCGCGAAACCGACGCCCCGGCCCGCGGCCGAGAAGCCGAAACCGCCCGCGTCCGCCCCCGCTCCCCGGCCGGTGCCGTCCGGATCGCGGGCCGACGTGCCGGCCGGGGAGGCGGCCTGGTTCAGCGAGTGGGCAGGACCGGGCTGCCCGAACGGTGTCCGTACGCACGGCCGTTACCGGGACGGCCGTGACGGCTGGTACGAGGTCGGCTCCGGCGGCCACCGGGGCAACGGCTGCGACGGCCGGTTCATCGCCGTGCCGATGTCCGGTGCACGGGAACGGGACGGAGGCAACACCGTCACCTGGAACTGGCACCCGGGCAGCGGCTACTCGACGTGCTCGGTCGCGGTACGCGTGCCGTGGAGTCACCGTGAGGAGGACGTCGCAGGCGATCCGACCCGGTACCACGTCCTCGCTGACGTCCGGGACTCCGGATCCGTGCTCGCCGCTTTCGAGATCGGTCAGCGGGCGATGCGCGGCGGGGTGGTCGTCGTGAACGATCTGCCGGTCAGGGAAGGCGAGTTGACGGTGCAGCTCGTGGACCGAGGCCGGGACTGGGGGTACGGCGGGCGCGGCGGAGCGCATCACGCGGCCGCGCAGATCCGGGCCGACTGCAGGTCATGAGCCTTCACGACCCGTCCGGCGGACCGCAGGCCATGAGCCGGTGCACGGCGCGGCCCCACTCCCGCTGAACCGCCGACCGCGGAGCAGGGCCGACCCCCGGTCACGGGCCGAACGCGGATCGTGAGCCGCACCGCGGATCACGACGGTTCCCGCCCGTGACGTACAAGGTTCCTGCATAGTGGGCTGGTATGGCCTGCGAACGGTGCGGCAGTGAAAGACACACGCCTCTGCCCGGTATGAGTTGCCCCGACTGCGGATACGTGGTCCCGGACGAGCGGCGTCCAGGGCCGTCTTGGGTCGCCCGCGAGACGATCGCGGGCCGCGTCTCCCTGCTCTCCCGTTTCCGCAGGGCTCTGCTGGCGGGCGGAACCGTCGTCGTTCTGGGCTGTTTCGTCGCGGCTGCGGCACTCCTCACCGACGGCGACGGTGACGGCGACGGGGGCGGCGATGGCGGCGCACGGGCCGCCGCGACCGACTTCCCGGGGCGCGCGATCCCGACTCGTGTGGGTCCGACGGCGCTGCCCGGCGGCGGGCAGTTCGAGGAGTGGGCGGGCCCGGGGTGTACGACGGGCACGTACCGGGAAGTGGGCCGGTTCGAGAACGGCGACGCCGCCTGGTACTCGGTCGGCCGGGGTGGCCGCAGCAATTCCGACTGCGACGGCAGCTTCACGGCCGTTCCCATGTCGGGCAGTACGGCCAAGGACACCCGGGCCACGGCGATCTGGAGCTGGAAGCTGGACGACGACTACCGGTCGTGCGCGCTCGAGGTGTTCGTCCCCAGGACGAACCGCGCCTCGGAGTCCGCCGGTGACCCCACCTTCTACCGCGTCCTCGCCGACCCGGACGACGTACGGTCCGGCTACACCGGCTTCGGCGTCCGCCAGACCGTCCACCGCGGCGAGCTCGTGTCCGTCAAGAGCTATCCGGTCAAGGGCGACAAGGTCTTCGCGGTTCAGCTCCTCGACCGAGGGCGGGACTGGGGCAGCGCCGAACGAATCGGGGCGCACCATGCGGCGGCCCAGATGAAGCTGACCTGCGGGTCGGCGTAGAGCGGTCGCGCCGCCGCGCCGTCACGACCGCACCCTCGTTCGCCCGCGCACTGCTCTCCCCCGTTCCCGGCCCGGCCTTCCTCCGGCGCCTTCTCCCGCCAGACCTCCGCCCGCTCCATCTCCTCGCGCGGTCTTCCCGCTCCTCGCTCCGGCCTGTGACCGACACCCTGGGGAGGATGGGCGCGGCGGCGCCGAGTGCGGGACGGGGGCCCGCCGGTGGCGCGGACTTCACGGCCGCGACGGGGAACGCGCTCGTGGCCCTCGGCGCGCTCGTGGCCACCCACCTCCCGAGCGGTGCGAACGGCCGGAGGTGACCGGCGGCGGGAGCTCTGGAGTACGTGCCCGCCCGTACGCGTGGGCGCGGACCCGAAACCGGGCATCGGTTCACCGGTACCGGTGCCCGGCAATCGCCACGACGCAGCACCGGGGCCTCGTCGTCCGGCTGCGAGCGCCTTCCGCCGGTTCGTCGTACCGGTACGACCACCCTCGGTCCGTTCGTCGTACCGGTACGACGACGAGGCGCGGGGCAGGGAGCACGATCACGCCCGGACACACGACACCTGTGCGCCATTCGATGCGTTCGGTGCCGCCTTCAACGCGTTGAGTGACCGGTGGGGTTACTGTGGCGGCCGCTGTTGTTGTGATCAACGGGCCGCCCCGCCCGCTTCCGGCTCGCGGGGCGGCCCGCCACGACCGGACAGGTACGCCCATGCGTCTCGCATCCCCCCGTCCCCGCCTCCTCAGGGCCGTCGCAGTGGCGTGCGCGCTGTCGGCGCCCCTGGCCCCCGCCGCCACCGCGGGAACGCCCGCAGACGGGGACGACCGTCACCGTGCGGGTGAGGTCATCACCGTGACGACCACCAGGGTCGGCGCGCCCGGCAATCCCCCGGTGAGCGTCGTCCCCTTCACCGATGCCGTCTACGCCGACTGCTCCGCGGCTCCCGGGACGGCGCGCGGCTGTCTCACGGTCGGCGGGGTCGACTACCCGTACGAGATCGGCATGCTCGAGATCACCGTCGCGCAGTGGGTGGCGTTCCTGAACACCGCCGACCCCGCCGGGCGCGATCCCTTCGACCTCTACGAGGAGAGCGAAAGCGGCGCGACCTGGCCCAAGTACGGACAGGTCGAGTTCATCGAGGACGCCCGCAGGGGCCGCCACTACGCGGTCGCCCGGCCGGAGTGGGCGGACAAGCCGTACGGCTTCGCGGACTTCCTCGACGCGGCCCGCCTCGTCAACTCCCTCGTCAACGGCCGCGTCCTGGCCAAGGACACCCGTACCGAGGGGGCGTTCACGTACGTCACCTACAAGGTGCGGCTCTCACCGCGGACCGAGCGCGGGATGTACGACCTGGACCGCCCGGACACGACCCGGACCGAGGACACCGGCTTCGTCGTACCGAGCCAGAACGAGTGGATCAAGGCCGCGTACTACGACCCGAACGGCGGTGGTACGCACTCGTACTGGAAGTACCCCACCAACCCGGGCGTCTTCGGCGACGGCGACGCGACCGCCCCCAGCCCCACCGTCCTCAACGCCACCACCGGCGACGTCACCAACTCCTCGACCCAGCCGCTCGCTTCGTACCACCCCTCCGGCGGCGCGGCCCCCACCTGGTGCCCGGCCCAGGTGCCGCCGGCCGACTGCGACACCGTCAATCCGCTCGGCCTGGACCCCACGACCTATGCCGATCTCTACCAGGGCAGCCTCAGCACGGTCGGCCAGGCCCGCACCACCTCCCCGTGGGGGACCCTCGACCAGGGCGGCAACGCGGTCGAATGGACCGACACCATCACCCCGCCCCCGACCGGGCAGGACTTCGGCCGCGTCTGGCGACGGCTGCACGGCGGGGTGTCGAACTCGGCGCCCTACCAGATGTGGCCCTCCGCGGTCGGACTCCAGCCCCAGGACAACTTCTTCTACCGGCACACCTATCCGTGGCTCGGCATCCGGATCGGAGTGGTCGGGGACGTGGGACCGAAGGGGCCCTGACGACCCCGTCCTGACCGGGTCCCGCCGGCGAGGCACTTCGGCGAGACGGGCGAACGGACGGGACTCCTACCGCCGCCCGGGACGGCTCCCGCGCGGTCGCCGGGCCGGAGGGAGCCGACCGCCGCCGGCGGCGAGAGGCCGACACAGGACAGCGGGAGACGACGGCATGAGCACCCTTGAGCTGACCATTCAGGCGACCATCGCGATGGTCCTGCTGGTCGATCCGTTCATCCGAGGCGTCTTCTTCCGCGTGCTCACCGACAACGAACCGGAGCGGCGGCGGGAGTACGTCGGCCGCATCATGGTGGTCATCGCGATCACCCTGGGCGGCGCGGCCCTGATCGGCAAGCCGGTGCTCGATGCGGTCGGCATCGATCTGTCGGCGTTCGGTTTCGCCGGTGGTCTGGTGCTCCTGCTGATGGGGTTCGAGATGCTCTTCGGCGGCGAGCCGACCCGGGCGCAGGGCGGTGCCGCGGCGCACGAGGAACCGGCGCCGAGATCGGCCGAGGACTCGATCGTGGTGCCCTACGCCATCCCCTTCATGGCCGGTCCCGGGGCCATCACCACGGTCATCGGCATCGCCTCGACGGGGCGGGGCTGGTCGGGCACGATCGCCGCGCTCATCGCCGTCGCCATCACCGTGGCCCTGATCCCGGTGGGGCACCTGCTCCTGGTCGAGAGGTTGAGGATGTCGGCACAGACCATCGCCATCGTCACGCGGTTCGGCGGACTGATCGTCGCCACGATCGGTATCCAGCTCATGCTCAACGGGATCAGGACGTACTTCGGCCTCGGCTGAGCCCCGCGGCCCCCGTCGACCCGGCCGGGGCCGGCACGCCGCAGCGGTTCCCGCACGGTGTTCCCGCCCGACTCCTGGCCGCTGCGGATCACCACGCACGACCCGAGCGGCCGGGCGGAGCACGGCAGCCTCGTCCGGCAGGACATCGCGGGACCCCTGCTTCGCCGGCGACCCGCCGGCACGCCACCGTGCGCTGCCGCTGCCGCTGCCGCTGCCGGAACCGGGCGACACCGTCCTGGTCCCGGACACCGGCGCGCACGGCTTCTCGACACGGTTCCACTACAGCAGCGCGCCGGAGCCTGCCGCGTACCGCGTACGGGGCGGCGGCGGGGACGGGACGGCCAGGTCGGCTGCGAGTTCCTTCGACCGGCCCGGGATCCGCAGGAGGCGGCGGCCCCGGTGGTCCGGACCGTTGCCCGCGTCCACCCTGCTGCGTACGGCCTGTCGACGGGTGGCACCCCGGTCGGGCCGGCACCCGCGGCTGCGGCACGTACCCCCGCCAGGAACATCTCGGAACCGGATCGGAAGCGGTTGACGGGTACCGGCGGAAGCGGCCGGGGTGGTCTCGTGGACGGCGATGAGGCCGGGCGCAGCGACGCGTGGCCCGGACGGCGGGGATCCGTGAAGGGGGAGCTGGGAGATGCGGAGCAGCCCGCCGGTCCGGGGCACACGTCCCAGCCCGCGCCCGGCCTCGCCTTCGCTGTCAGTCCGCCGCGCGTGGGCCGAGTACGAGGTCCTGGAAGCGCTGCTCCACCGGGGCCAGGTCGGTCTGGGCCAGCTCCTGGGGCCGGACGACGAGCCGGAGCTCGGGGGTCAGGGCGGGGTAGCGGCGGCAGGCGTCGATGAACGAATCCACGATCAGGGCGACCAACTGGCCCCGGTCCAGATCCGTGACACGGGCCAGCCCGGAACCGATCAGCGGGACGGCGACCGGCTTGAACAGCCCGTGAACCGCCACCGAGGCCCACAGATTCTCCAGACTCAGCCGCAGATCACGGTCGCTGGACCTGGCCACCAGATCGTTGCCGAGCTGCGAATAGGCGATGGCGAACACCCGGCGGCCGTCGACCGGCACTACCACGGTGGTGCCCACCGGGTAGCGTACCCGCCGGCCCAGCGGCTTGGACCGTGCGCTCTCGGTGCCCACCGCCTTCATCTTGCGCAGACCCGCCCGCAGCTTGTCGTCCAGCAGGCGGCGCCGCCCGCCGAACAGCCGGTCGACGAGCTGGCTCTGCACGCTCTCGCGGCTGATCACGAGATCCTCGGCGGTCTCGGTGTCGAAGGTGTCGGAGAACCCGATCACCAGGTTGCAGTCCTCTTGGTCGAACAAGTCGCCGCGCAACAGCACCACATCGGCCCGCTGTCCCGGCAACGGCACCCGGTGCCGAAGAAGTTCCGCCCCGTGCCGGGCGCGGAGCTGTGCGCGGAGTGTGTCGAGGACCCGTGCGGCCTCGGCGTCGTCGGGGTGGTCGTAGGCGATCATCTCGGCGACCGGCAGCGCGAGCTCCGGGCGCCCCAGGTCTGTCTGCGCACGCACCAGTTCACGCCGGGCCGACTCCTGCAGGGTGGTCAGGCGGCGTACGAAGGGCACGGCGAACCCCTCGCCGCTCACCTCGGCCAGCGGCCGGCCGCGCACCAGGGACAGCGCCTCGGCAAGCCGGTGTGCGGCGGTCGCCGGCGGCGCGAGCAGGGCGTCGCTGACGATCGCGGTGAACCGCGCGCTGTCCAGTTCCTCGGGCCGCAGCACCAGACGGTAGGCGGTCTCCGGGCCCTGCACGGTGACCTGCTGCTCGGTGCGCAGGATGTTCGTTCCGGCGCCGTCCTGGCCGGGTGCCAAGGCCCGCCGCAGCTCCAGGACACGTTTCTGGACCTCGTTGCGGTTGCGCTGGTCCAGATGGCGGGGCTCGTCCGCGAGCCCCCACACGTCGCGACGCAGTTGCCGCACCGGCACCGCCTCGCCCTCGGCCGCCACCAGACGGACCAGCAGCCTTACGGTCAGCGGCGTCAGCCGGACCGGAACCCCGTCGACTTCGAGCTGAACCGGGCCCAGGATCCTCACTTGGACACGTGCTCCCGCACCGGCCATCCCCGTCGCCCCCCAACGGTTGCACGTCACTCTGCGTCAGGCACTGGTGACCGGAAGATTACCATCGGGCCCTGGGGTAACCGTGAGTTCGGGTGATTCCGGCGGTCTGGACCCGAGAGACCCGATAAGATCCCCCGACTCCTCCCGGCCGCACCCCGAGCCGTGCCCGCGACGGCGGTCGGCTCGCCCCCGCTCCCTTCTCTTCCCGCGTCTGCCGCGTGGCGCGCGGCGCGCCCGGCAGGTCTTCGTACGCGACACGATGGTGGCGTTCGGCGGGCTGTCGGCCGTGCTGCAGGTCCTGGGCCCGTTCGTGCCGCACAGCGGTTCCGTCGCCGCCGTCGGGCTGTCGGTGGGGGCGTGCCTGGGCTGGGGGTTGATGCGGGCCCGTCCGGCGGCCCGGGTCCAGCAGGTGTTCCGGCGGCCCGACATGACGGTGGTCGTCGAGGCGGGCGACTTGTTCGACCAGTCGACCCACCTCGTCGTCGGCTTCTGCGACACCTTCGACACCTTGTCGGCCGGCGGTCGAGTCATCAACGACGACAGCCTGCAGGCGCAACTGCTGGACCGCGGATACGGCGGCGACGCGGCCCGTCTGGAAGCGGAGCTGAGCGCGGCGCTCGCCTCGGTCGAGCCGGTCGCGCGCGAGGAGCGGGCCGACAAGCCGCTCGGCAAGCTCGACCGCTATCCGATCGGCACGGTCGCGGTACTGGGCATTCGACCGCGGCTGGTGTTCGGCGTGGCCTACAGCCGGATCGGCAACGACTACCTGGCCGTCTCCGGGGTGGAGGACCTGTGGCGGGGCCTCGGCGGGCTGTGGGACGCGCTGCGCGCTCATGCCCAACTGGACCGGGTGGCAATGCCGTTGGTCGGCTCCGGGCTGGCGCGGATCGGCTATCTCGACCGGGACAGCCTGCTCCGGCTGATCCTGATGTCGTTCGTGGCCCGCTCCCGGGAGAGCGCGATCTGCCGTGAACTGCGCGTGGTGGTACGGCCTGAGGAACTGGAGAGCATCGACATGCGCGAGCTGGCCGCGTTCCTCGACGCCCTGGCGTCGGACCCGGACCGGTAGCGTACGTACGGACCGGACGGCGTGGGTACATCCGTTGACGGCGTACGAAGGGGGCGGAACTCGGCGCCCCGCCCCTCTCGCACCGTCCGTCAGGCCAGTCGGCGGTATGCCGCGAGATTCCTGAAGTACGAGATGTCGCGCCAGTCCGGCCGGGTGTCGTCGAGGTCGCACTCGGCGCCCTTGAGCCGTTCGACGATCTTCGAGACGGCGGCCTCGGAGCCGTCGAAGTGGACCACGTTGCGGCCCGCGAGATCCGCGGCGGGCCGCACCTGGCCGACCTGCACGATGATCGTCCGCTCCGGATAGGCCATCAGCGCCATGCCGAGTTCGATCAGCACGTTCTGGCGGGGCTGGCCGGTCAACCGGTTCTCGTAGGTGGGCTCGTTGAAGCCCTGCAGGTGAGGATGGAGCATGGCGACGTCGTCCGGGGTGAGCAGCACGAGCGCAGCCTGCGCCTGCGACAGCGCCTTCTCGATGACCTCGCCGAGGAACGGCGCGGTCCCCCCGGTGGCCCGAACCAGCCGCTCCCACTCCAGCGGGCGCAGGTCGAGCCGGCGCAGCAGCCCGAACATCGCCGTGCGGACCTCCTCGTCACGGCCGTGCACGACGAAGACGCTGCGGCTGCGGCCGTAGTCCGCGCGCGCCCGGGTCGCGCGCTCCGCCTCCTGCTCGACGGACGGCTGCTGCTGCGGAGTGTTGTAGACGTTGTAGCCGAAGTTGCTGTTCCGGCCGCCGAATACGTTCTGGCTGTTGTCACCGAAGGTGTGGCCCTGGCTCATGGTCGTTTCCCTGTCCGTCATGATGAACGGCCGTCCCGCGGCTGGTAGTTGTAGCCGAAGTTGCTGTTCTGGCCGCCGAATACGTTCTGGCTGTTGTCGCCCAGCAGGATGTTGGTCTGCGCGCGGTCGTGCTCGGCGAGGTCCACGTCGTGCTCGTCGAGGAACTCGCGGATGTTCTGGAGCAGACGACGCTCGACGATCTCCATGTACTTGGTCGCGTCGGAGTGCTGGAAGAAGTGGTGGTAGTGCTCGCTGGTGGCCAGTTCCCTGACGCTGGCCACCGCGCCGCAGTTGAGCCACGGGTTGACGTAACGGGCCAGCCCGAACTCGCTGGTGTCCGTCATCTGGTCCGCCTGCAGCACCGCGGCCATCGCCCTCCTGGCCCTCCTGGCCCGCCAGGGCCGGATCCACGGGACCGCCCACGTCGGCAGGAACCGCTCCGGGATCAGCCACAGCGGCCAGAGCCACACCACGGTGGACCAGCGCACCGTGGTCGTGAACATGTCCCACGCCACCCGCACCGCCAGACGCCCGTCGATGGCGCGGGGCAACTGGTCCACGAGGTGGAAGTCCTTCACGAGCGGGCCGAGCACATAGGTGTAGAACTCGGTGTGCAGCGTGTTGCCCCGGATGTCGAACCCGACGAAGATCGAGGTCACCAGTTCCTCGTCCCACGACCCGACGCGCACGCACAGGTATTCGCGGGCCGCGTCGTAGTCCTCGCGCCAGTGGACGCCGGGCAGGTCGTCCATGCCGGGCAGTTCGGACCAGTCGGCACCGGTGGAACGGTCGTTGGTGCGGATCGCGGTGGTGTAGCGGCGCTGCTCGACGGTCAGCCCTTCGATCCGCTCGTCGGGGCGGGCCTCGTCGCGGAGATCGGCGGCCATCCGGGCGGCGACCTGGCTGGTGATGTCGCGCACGGTGAACGGGACGACCTGCCTGCGCTCGATGGTGTCGAGGTCGGGGGGCAAGCCGGTCTCGCCCTTGCGTGCCATGATCCGGGTCTTCGGGGCGCCCAGCAGCAACTGCGCGTTGGACCAGTCGCGTATGGGCAGGCCCGCGCCGACGAAGGGCCGGTAGCCGCCGTAGAAGACCAGTCCGCTGCGGCTGGCCTGCTCTTGGTCGATCTTGTGGGCAAGCGCGGGGGTCAGCTTGTCGTGCGACGGGCAGGCGCCGCCGAAGCCGCCGTCCGGCCCGCTCTCCCGCAGCCGGGTCATCAGGATGTGCAGGGTGACGACACGGCGCAGATAGGCCGCCGCCCACGGCACCCAGATCAGCACGACGACGCCGAGGGGGCGGCTGAGCACCCCGCTGCTCATCAGCAGCAGGACCGCGGCCGCCGTGCCGGCCGCGGCCGCCCACTGGGTGCGGTGCAGCCGGCGCGCGGCGAGGGCGTGCGCGAGCACCGACACGGCGTCGTAGCCGAAGGAGGGCGCGACGACCCGGAAACGACTGTCCAGCAGTTCCCGGATGACGGCGCCCCGGTACCCGGGATCGAGGTAGGTGCCCGCTGACAGCAGCCGGGTGGCTCTGGTTTGCACGTACTCGCGGTGTTGTGCCGGCGGCTTCTGCGGCGGCGGGCCGGGTGGATGAGGGGAAAGTTCTTCTGTGGCCATGGTGGTTCGCGCTCCGCTCATGTGGGCGCACCTCTCCGGCACGCCCGGTGGGGTGTCAGTCGGTCCGGGTGGCCGTGCCGCTGGTGATGACACCGTCACGGACGGTGTAGGTGGCGTCGTAGGAGTGCGTCGTGCCGTCGGCCTGGAGGGCTTCGATGGTCAGCCGCACCCTGGTGCCTTCCACGGACACGATGCCGATGGTGTCCCGCTTGGTGGTGGCGTAGCCCGAGACGAAGCGGTCGTAGCTGGAGTCGAGGTTCTTGCCGCCGAGAGCCCAGGCGGTCTGGTAGTCGCGGGCGTTGATCGCCTCGAAGTAGGCGGTGACGACATCGCTCGGTCCGCCGGTCGGGCTCGCGGCCGGGGTGCCGGTGGTGGTGTCCGGCGGGTAGCCGCCGTCTCCGAAGTCGTCGGTCGCGGTCGCCTCGGGGGTGCCGTAGACGTCCGGTGCGGCGGTGTCGTCGTAAGGCCATGCGGGTGCCCTCGTCGAGGGCGTGTGGGTCGGTTGGTCGGCTGTGCTTGAGCTGTCCGTGCCGAAGGTGTCCGAACCGAAGAGGCCGGACCCCGATGACCCCGATGACCCGGAAGGCCCGTAGGGCCCGTAGGGCCCGGAGGAGGTGGAGCCGTCAGCCGCGCCGCCCAAGAGGACCACCATCATGGCGAGCAGCAGGGGCGTGGTGATGACCACGAGCCCCCAGGTGCGGGCGGGGCCGCTCGGGGGTATCAGCCCCGGGGCGCGATAGGAGGGCGGCGCGCGGTGGGTGGACGGTGGGTCGGGACGCCCGGCGTACGGTGTCAGCCCTGGGTCGTTCATGGGGTTCTCCACAGGTCACTGCAGTGCGGCGCGCCCGCCCCGGATGGCCCATGGCGGTCCGTACGGTACGTGTGTACGCGATGGGCCCGCCGCGGAGCGACGATGGACAGCGGTGCGCGGAATGGCGGTTGACGCCTCCGATGCGACCAGCGCCCCCGCTTCCGTGCCCAGAACCGACCTGCTTCCGATCCGCTTCCGGTTCGCTCCGGGCCCTTGGGACGGCCGGTCCGCCGCCCGGGTCCCGGTCGTGGAAGGCGTTCCCCGCCGGACGTGTGCTCCCTGGCCCAGCGGGCTCAAGCGGAGATGCAGGACGGCAGGCTCTTCGACAAGGCTCCGAAGTCCGCGGCCGGGGTGCGCTCCGTCTCCTTCCCGGCCGAACTACTCGACGCGGTCACGCACCACCTGGAGCACTTCGCCGCTCCCGGCCACGACGGGCACGTCTTCGTCGGGCCGCAGGGCGGGCAACTGCGGCGCAGCAACTTCCGGGACGACTGGGTCAAGGCCCGGAAGGCCGCGGGCGTCACGGCCGAACTGCACTTCCACGACCTGCGGCACACGGGCAACACGCTGGCCTCGACGGCCGGCGCCAGTACGCGGGAGCCGATGACGCGGATGGGTCACAGCAGCTCGCGGGCCGCGCTGATCTACCAGCACATGACCAGCGACCGGACCGGGCCATCGCGGACCGCCTTGGGGCCGTGATCCGCAACAGTGGAGGAAACGCTCCCACCTAGAAGAGAAGGGGGGCGATCGTGCCACCGCCTTCCCTATGGGCCAGGCATCGCCGGTCTACGGCGAGACGGCCGGACTGTAGGGTCCAGCAGAGGGGGAAACATGGCTGATCGCGGCTGGTACGACGACAGTGACTACCACGAAGCAGTCCAGCGGGCCGAACGAGCGAGACGGTCCGGCTGGTCAGCGATCGCCTGGACTACAGGAGCGCTCGGCTGTGTGCTGATCACCATCGCCGTTCTCTGTGTGGTCGCGGTCGTCGCGTGCCTCTTCGTTGTGGTGGCGCGCAATTACTGAGCAGCCACCAAGCACGGGTGCGGTCACTGATCGTCCGGGCGCTCCCTGGGAGATGTGGACTCCGCGTGGACTCTAGTGGCACGCGTGTGGCACGACCCCGGACATGACGAAGGGCCAGTTTGGGAGGGAACCCCTCCTGAGCTGGCCCTTTTCTCTGTGCCCCCGGCAGGATTCGAACCTGCGACACCGCTTTAGGAGTGCTTTAGGAGTTCGATCCCAGCCCGTTTCGGCTGCGGTCGACGACTGGTGCGGCGGCCGGACGAAGACGCTGGTGTGCGCCTCCGTCCGGCTCCGTTGATGTCAGCCGTGGATGTCAGGAGCCTTCTGATCCGTAGCTCTAGCCGAGTCGGTCAGCGGCGGCCATACCGGTCGCTTCGCGGCCCGGGAGGGACGGTATCGGGCGGGGGACGGTTACTGGGGTTGCGGTACACAGCAGCTGTACCGCAACCAGACGGCACCGAACCACCTGGACGTGCAGGACGAACTGCATTGGCCCCACGCTTCTTTGCAAGTGCGCTGCACGCGTGACTCTTGATCAATTCTATGTGATCACCGTGGTCCGTCCGAGCGGGGCTGACCTCCGCGCTCGGAATTTCGCAAGCGCGACGGTGTCGCGCGATCTGTTGGGGGAAGCCTTGTTCAGTTCCAAGTCCCGCACGTTCAAGTCCGCGTGCGCGCTTTTGCTTGCCGGCGCCACTCTGGCAACCATCGCCCCTACCGCCTCTGCTGCCGAGCAGCCTGCGCAGCGTCCCGCCAAGGTCGTTGCCACCGACAGCAGGGGTGGCGCCTTCCTCGACCTTGCGTCTCAGGGCTACACCTACGAGGAAGCCGTTGAGGCATTCAAGGACTCTGACGTCGTCACGGTCGTGCGAGGGGAGATCCCGGCCGAGGACCAGGCCGAGGGCCCCAAGAGGGTTGCACGAGGCGTCACCCTCGGTTGGTACGTCTACGTGAAGCTGAGCAAGTCCCAGGCCACCGCTATCAACTACGGTAGCGCTGCCACCGCGGCGGGCATCATCGGCGCGATCACCGGCGGAATCGGCGCTGCGGTCGCGGCCGGCGTCTACACTTATATAGCCACCCTCGGAGCCGAAGGCATCGCCAAGTGCAAGAAGGGCGTCGAGATGAAGTTCAGCTACACGGGCAAGGCACGCGGCGTGAAGTGCTACTAAGGGGGTCAGGTCAAGGATGAGTAGCCGCAGATCGACAACGATCGGGGCGTTGGTCGCGGTCTTCGCCTTCTTCCTTGGCTTGCTCATCCATGACCAGTTGAGCTCGCCAGGCGGTGACCTCGGCCAGGCGCTGATCATCTTCGCGCTTGTTGCTGTACCGGGCGCTCTCCTGGTCGCATGGCTGGCAGGCGCAGGGCGCCGGAATCGCTGAGCGCCGCTGGCCACGGGCGGGACCACTCGGTCTTGAAAAGCGTCGTGGCGCAAGTCACCGTGGGTTCAAATCCCACACCCACCGCGCAGGTAGAAGCGCTGGGAACGGCCTCTGACCAGGGAACACGGTCGGGGGCCGTTCCCCGTGTCTGCTCCCCGTGATCAACCGGTGTTCCCCGTGGTTCCCCGCTCGATGGGGCACGCGAGGGGCACGCGCTGTCAGTGCTGATCTGTCCGGACGGCCCGAGACATCCGGGCCCAAGATCTGGCAACCTGCATCCGTGATGATGACGTGGGCTGACTTCTGGGCCCTGATAGGCACCTTGAACGGCAGAGCCTACGAGACTGGCTGCCGACGCCTTGAGCTGTACCGAGTTTCGTAGAGTCCGATCTTGATGGTTCAGGCGGACTGCGCGACTTGCTCCTGGCTCCGCCAGAAGGCTTGCTCGTACTCGGCGGGCGGTACGTAGTCGAGTGCGGAGTGGAGGCGTTCCAGCGGGAGTTCGGTCCGCATGTGGTTCGCAACCTGCCATCCGACGATCAAACGTGAGTACACGTCCAGGACGAATGCCGCGTATGCCCAGCCGGACCAGGTGCGGACATAGGTCATGTCCGCCACCCAGAGCTGGTCGGGCCGAGAGGCGGTGAAGTCGCGGTCGACCAGGTTCGGCGGGCGGGGTGCCGACGGCTCCGGAATGGTGGTGCGGCGCCGCCGGCCACGGATGACGCCCTCGATGCCGAGCTCAGCCATCAGCCGCTCGACGGTGCAGCGGGCCACCTCGTGGCCCTTGCGCCGAAGGGCGCGGGTGATCCGGCGGGCGCCATAGGTGCCGCCCGACTCCGCGTGGACCTGCTCGATCAGCGGCATCAGCTGCTCGTCCCGGAGCCGGCGGGCCGGCTGCGGCCGCTTCTTGCGGGCGAAGTACGTCGACGGCGACAGGTCCAGCACCCGGCAGACGGGATCGACCCCGAGACCTCTGTCACGCAGGTGGTCTATCACCTGCTCGGCCTCGTCCGGGGACGGTCGATCTCCTGGGCAAAAAACACGCTGGCGGCTTTGAGGATGTCGTTCGCCCGCCTCAACTCCGCTACTTCCTTGCGGAGTTGTTTGAGCTCGTCCTGCTCGGCGGTGGTCAGCCGGTCGTCGCGCTCACCGCGGTCGGCCTCGGCCTGGCGGACCCAGCCGCGCAGGGCCTCCTTGTGGATGCCCAGGTCCTTCGCGACGTGGGCGATCGGCCGGCCGGTGGCGCGGACCTCGCGGATCGCGCGCTCGCGGAGCTCATCGGGGTATTTACGGGGTGCTGCCATGGTGCTGGTGGTTCTCCTTCGCCAGGACGGTAACCCTGGCATCAGGGACTCCACAAATCTCGGTACAGCTCACGTACGCCGCCGGGGCGCTAGCGCGTGCGCTGGTACGGCCCTGACGGCAAGCCGAAGATGAAGACCTTCGCCCGCAAGGTCGATGCTGAGGCGGAACGGACGAGGATGGAGTCCCGCCTCAACGACGGGTCCTACCGTGACCCGGCTGCTGCGCGCGCGAAGTTCGCGGAGGTGGCGGATTCCTGGCTGGCCGCGCAGATTCATCTCAAGCGTTCGACCCGGGCGCGCTACCGCGGTGTTCTCGACGTCCACGTGATCCCCAAGTGGGGCACCACTCCGTTGGACCGCATCCACTACGAGGACATCGCCGAGTGGCTCGCGGCCCTGCTGTCCGGTGAGGCGACCGACGGCAGGAAGCTCAGCCCCCGGTCGGTCCGCAAGGCGTACGTCGTCCTCAGCCGCGTTCTCGGCTACGCGGTCAAGTTCCGTCGTCTGGCCGCCAACCCGGCCGTCGGCGTGCCCTTGCCGAAGGCGATGCCAGCCGACCACGTCTACCTCGACGACATGCAGGTCGACGCGCTGGCCAACGCGTCAGGCGTCTACAAGGTATTCATCCTGGTGCTGGCCTACACCGGCCTGCGCTGGGGCGAGGCGTCCGCACTGAAGGTGGGCCGCGTCGACCTCGACGCCTGCCGGGCCCACATCGTCGAGGCGTACGCCGAGGACAACGGCAAGCTCTACCTCGACATCCCCAAGAACCATGAGCGTCGGTCCGTGCCGATCCCGCGGTTCCTGGCCGAGGAGCTGAAATCCCACGTCCAGGGGCGGGGAGACGAGGAACTGCTCTTCACCGCCCCGCAGGGCGGACCGCTGCGGGCCCGCAACTTCCGTCAGCGGTTCTTCGCGCCAGCGGTCGTGAAGGCCGGGCTGGGCCACCTGAACGTCACCCCGCACAAGCTGCGGCATACGGCGGCTTCACTCGCCATCGCCAGCGGCGCAGACGTCAACGTCGTGCAGACGATGCTCGGCCACAAGTCCGCGACGCTGACCCTGGACACGTATGGGCACCTCTTTCCGGACCGTCTCGATGAGGTCTCGAAGAAGATGCACAGGCGCCGCGCCAAGCAGTTGGCCAAAGCGAAGGCCAAGCTGGAGAAGGGGGAGAAGAAGGCCCGTAAGGCTGCCGCGGCCGTGGCTGTCCTGGCGGATCCCGCGGCGTGATGTGTGCCTATGCGGGCCGTGTATGACCGCAGGGGTTCCCTCGGAGGCGTGGTGGAACGCCCCCCTGCTTCCGGCTGCTAGGGCAGGTCTCGCCGGACCAACGCCTGAGCGAACGGTTCTCCGGTTGTCCGGGCATAGGCCATCCGCTCGCGCACCTCGCTAAGGGTGCGTGGGCGGTAGCCGGGGCCGCCGCAGCAGCTCTTGTGGAAGCGCACACCGGCATGCAGCAGCACGGAGAGGGTGCGCCAGGCGGCGGTGTCCCGCCTCTTGGGTGCCGCGAAGGCGGAGCCGACGTGGATCAGTGGTTCGGCGCAGCGTGGACAGACCCGGTCGCGGTCGTGGTAGCCGGAGCCGGGATAGGGCTGCTTGTACGAGGCTCGGCAGGGCAGGCAAACGTACGAGGTCTTTCCGTGGGCCATGCGGGAAGGGTAGAGCCACCGCAGGTTCGGGCTCGACAGATTTCCGGCATGCTGCGCGGGCTCTTCAGCAGAGGTGGGGCGGCGATGGCCGACCGTACTTGCTTCTACTCGCGGCGGCGGAGTGCTGCGTCGATGGCGTCAGCGGCGTCCCTGGCGGCCAGCTCGCTGATCTCCTTGGGGACCTCGCGGTCGTCATACACGAAGAGTCTTGCGTCGACGACGTGGGTCTTCGGTTGCCAGCCGAGACGACGGCCTGCCTCGCGTGCAGCACGACGGACGTCCTTCAGTTCGCCCATCTCCTCAAGATCACCGCTGCTCAGGACCAGCTGTCCGTGATAGCCCTGGTAGCCGGGCTTGAGAGACGCCTTCATCAGGTTCTCCAAGCGGTCGACCAGGTTGTCGTAGCGGCGCTTGGCCAGCTCGTCCTCAGCTGGCATCGCGGTACAGCTCCCCACCCTCGGAGCACAGCTCATGTGTGCTGAATCCGTGCCGGAAGGCAGAGGCCCTGCCGCCCCGATGGGCGGCAGGGCCTCTGACGCGTAAATAGCAGCAGGTCAGGGTCGGTGTGGGCAGCATTGGACGCCCGGTGGCCGTGGGGTCGCCGGGTGTCCGGGGTCGTCGGTCAGGCTGGCTGCTCCCTCGGGTTGAGGGTGACGGTGTAGCCGAGCTGGTTGAGCTGGTTGATCGC
>NZ_JASHLT010000031.1:0-48232 GCF_030056615.1 Streptomyces sp. HNM0645
CACCGACCTGTCCGTCCACACCCGCGACCACCTCGACGCCGTCGCCGCCGAACTCAACGGCCGCCCACGCAAAACGCTCGGCTGGGAAACCCCAGCCGAGCGCCTGCATAAACTACTCGCGGCCTGATCAAACCGACCACGTGTTGCGACGATCCCTAGAAACCGCCATGCCGGGGCGGGCCCTTCGTCGGTTCACCGGACGGCCGTGCGGCCGTCCGTGCGTCAGTCGTCGCCCTGCAGGATCGACAGCAGACGCAGCATCTCCAGGTAGATCCACACCAGGGTCATGGTCAGACCGAAGGCGGCCAGCCAGGACTCCTCACGGGGAGCGCCGTAGTTGATGCCGTCCTCGACCTGCTTGAAGTCCAGGGCGAGGAAGCAGGCACCGAGGATGATGCCGATGACACCGAACAGGATGCCGAGGCCGCCGCTGCGGAAGCCGAGACCGTCACCGCCGCCGAAGACGGCGAACAGCAGGTTGACCGCCATCAGCAGCAGGAAGCCCATCGCGGCAGCCATCACGAAGCCGTAGAAACGGCGGGTGACGCGGATCCAACGCATCTTGTACGCGAACAGCACACCGGCGAAGACCGCCATCGTGCCGAGCACGGCCTGGGCGACCACGCCGTCCGCGATGTACGTGGAGACCGCGCTGGAGATCACACCGAGGAAGACGCCCTCGAACGCCGCATAGGCGAGGATCAGCGCGGGCGACGGCTTGCGCTTGAAGGACTGGACGAGCCCGAGCACCAGCGCCACCAGCGCGGCGCCGATGGCGATGCCGTACGACTTACCGATGTTGGCCGGGTCGACGGGCAGGAGCACCCACGACAGGATCGCCGTGAGCACGACGGTGCCGAGCGTCATGGCGGTGCGCGCCACGACGTCGTCCATCGTCATCACATTGGTGCGGGCAGGCGCCTGCGGCGGGGCACCCAGCTGGGCGTCCGCCGGCGCGTAGGGGTTGGTGGCGTACGGGTTGCCCGCGCCCTGGGCGTACGGGTTGCCGCCGACTGCGGGGCCCCCGGCCTGCGGCGCGGTGTTGAAGCCCGCGTAGCCGTTGTCGCGGCTGAACCCCCGTCGCGAGAAGACCGGGTTGCTGCTCCTCATCTCACTCCTCCATGGCCGCCCTGCGCGGCCTTGACACAAGAGTAATGCGGGGGCAAAGACCTCGGACTAGTGCTGAAGGAGGATCTTTCCTCGATCGTGACTGACCGGGGGCCCCGGGCCCCGCACTGCTCTCTCTCCTCCCATGACAGCCAGTGAACGGACTCACTCATTCCCGGGTCGGCGGGATTCACGCCGGATGGGGTGCCGGGGAGCGGCGGCCGGGCGGCGGGGCGGAGAGTGCGAAGAGGGGGTAGGGAGGAGCGGGGAGGGGGCGGCCCGGCTTCGGTCCGGCAACGCCGTCGGCCGCGCGGGCGCGAGCAAGCCTTCAAGAGTTCAACGGTTGCCGCTCGCGCCGTGGACGCATGAACGTGCCCGGAGCCGGACTTGAACCGGCACGGCCCGAAGGCCAGCGAGGTTTAAGCTCGCCGTGTCTGCATTCCACCATCCGGGCTGGTTACGCGGTCCTGCGTACGCGGCTCTGCGTTCGCACACGAGCCTATCCGTACGGCTCACCCCAACAGCGGAACAACGACCCGATGTTGTCTTATTTTATTGATGCCTGAGGGTGCGTCAGCCCTCGTGAGCGGCTGTTTGCACCTGCCTAGGCGCGCTCCCGGCGAGCCCGGCGCCACCCGTGGGAATGACGGAAAGTCGCCGCCCGGGTACACCCCGGACAACCCGCAGGCGGTACCCCGGGAGCACACGCCGGACCCGGACGCGGCCCCGGGGACGCCGTCATACCAAAGGAGGACGGGGGTGGCGCCCCGTCAGACCCGAGAGGGCCCCGGGAACGGGCACCGGGACGGACGATCCGGCGGGGTCCCGGGCAGCACGATGGTGCGGTCCCCAGGAACGCCGCGACAGGAGAGCCGACTCGTGACCACCACACCCACCACCGCCCGCGCCACCGCGGTGGCCGCCCGTGCCATGGATCTGTCCAAGGTCTACGGAGAGGGCGAGACCCAGGTGGTCGCCCTCGACCGGGTCACCGTGGACTTCCGGCAGGGGGAGTTCACCGCGATCATGGGCCCGTCCGGATCGGGCAAGTCGACGCTGATGCACTGCGTCGCCGGGCTCGACAGCTTCAGCGGCGGTTCGGTGCGGATCGGTGAGACCGAACTCGGTTCGCTCAAGGACAAGCAGCTGACCCAGCTGCGCCGCGACAAGATCGGCTTCATCTTCCAGGCCTTCAACCTGCTGCCGACGCTGACGGCGCTGGAGAACATCACGCTCCCGATGGACATCGCCGGCCGCAAGCCCGACCAGCAGTGGCTGCAGCTCGTCATCGACATGGTGGGGCTCTCCGGCCGGCTCGGCCACCGGCCCACCCAGCTGTCCGGCGGCCAGCAGCAGCGCGTCGCCGTCGCCCGGGCGCTCGCCGCCCGTCCCGAGATCATCTTCGGCGACGAGCCGACCGGGAACCTCGACTCCCGCTCCGGCGCCGAGATCCTGGGCTTCCTGCGCAACTCCGTACGGGAACTGGGCCAGACCGTCGTGATGGTCACGCACGACCCGGTGGCCGCGTCGTACGCGGACCGCGTCATCTTCCTGGCCGACGGCCGGATCGTGGACGAGATGATCGCCCCGACCGCCGACGGCGTGCTGGACCGCATGAAGGAGTTCGACGCCAAGGGCCGGACCAGCTGATCCGCGGCTCCACCACAGACTTCCGGCCCCCACCTCAGGACTGACTCACACCATGTTCCGTACCGCCTTGCGCAACGTGCTCGCGCACAAGGCCAGGCTGCTGATGACCGTGCTCGCCGTGATGCTCGGCGTGGCGTTCGTCTCCGGCACCCTGGTCTTCGCCGACACCCTCTCCAACGCCTTCCGCAACCAGTCGGCCAAGAGCTACGACGACGTCGCCGTGGCCGTCACCTCCTACGCCGACGAGAACGACGCCGAGCAGGAGCCCGGCATCTCCGAGAAGACCCTCGGAAAGCTCGCCGCGCTGGACGGCGTCGCCGCCGCCCAGGGCCGTGTCGACGGCTTCGCCGGGGTCGCCGACCCCGACGGCAAGCTCATCGGTGTCGGCTGGTCGAACAAGGGCTCCAACTTCGCCCCCGGCAAGGACGGCAAGGACCCCGCCTACACCTTCACCGACGGCAGCGGCCCCGCGAAGGCCGACCAGATCGCCCTGGACGCGGACAGCGCCGCCAAGGGCAGGTACGCGGTGGGCGACCGGGTCCGCGTCGCCACCAACGGGCCGGTGAAGGAGTACATCCTCAGTGGTGTGTTCACCACCAAGGACGGTGCCGTGAACGCCGGCGGCAGCCTGGTCCTCTTCGACACCGACGTGGCCCAGGAGCTCTACCTCAAGCCGGGCTACTACCGGGACGTCACCCTCACCGCCGCCCCCGGCGCGGACGACGCGCGGATCCTCGACGCGGTGAAGCGGTCGCTGCCGAAGAACGCCGAGGCGCAGACCGGCACGGCGCTCGCCGAGAAGCAGGCCGCGGCCATCGAGGAGGGCCTCGGCGCCCTCAAGCAGATCCTGCTCGGCTTCGCCGCCATCGCGCTCTTCGTCGGCGTCTTCCTGATCTCCAACACCTTCACGATGCTGGTCGCCCAGCGCACCAGGGAACTCGCCCTGATGCGGGCCGTCGGCGCCTCACGCCGCCAGATCACCCGCTCGGTGCTCATCGAGGCCGCGATCGTCGGCGCGGTGGCCTCGGCCGTCGGCTTCGTCCTCGGCATCGGGCTGACGATGGGTCTGCGCTCGGGGATGGCCGCCTTCGGCATGAAGGTGCCGGACGGGCCGCTCGTGATCTCCGCGAGTCCGGTGATCGCCGCGTTCGGCGTCGGTGTCCTCGTCACCATGTTCGCCGCGTGGCTGCCGGGCCGCCGGGCCGCCAAGATCCCGCCGGTCGCCGCCATGGGCAGCGTCCACGCGGCGGCCAGCGCCAAGTCGCTGGTGCTGCGCAACTCCATCGGAAGCGCCCTGACGGGCCTCGGCGCCGCCGGCATCGTCTGGGGTGCCGCCGCCGGCGGCGACACCGGGCGGATACTGATCGCGGCAGGCGCGTTCCTCGCGCTGGTCGGCGTGATCGTGCTGATCCCGCAGCTCTCGCGCCCCGTCATCGCCCTCCTACGGCCGCTGCTCGTCGGCGTCTTCTCGGTGGCCGGCAAGCTCGCCGGGCGGAACGCCGTCCGCAACCCTCGGCGCACCGGTGCCACGGCCTCGGCGCTCGCGATCGGACTGACCCTGGTCACCGGGCTCTCCGTGCTCGGGGTCACCGTCGGCAGGGCCGTCGACAAGATGACGACGGACCACATCAAGGCCGACTACATGGTCACCATGGCCAATGGCAGACCCCTCGACCAGTCCGTGCTGACCGCGCTGGAGAAGGCCCCGGGCGTCACGGCGGTCTCCCCGCAGCAGGCCGTGTACTTCAAGGTGCAGGGCGACTTCCCCTCGGCCACGGCCGTCACCCCCGGCGACATCGAACAGCTCCTGAACGTCGAGGTCGTGAAGGGCAGCCTGGACACCCTCGCGAAGGGGCACGTCGCGGTCGACGAGAAGACGGCCACGAGCAAGGGCTGGAAGGTCGGCGACAGCCTCCCGGTCACCTTCGGCGACAAGAAGAAGGGGACGCTGGAGGTCGGCGCGGTCTTCAAGGACAGCGAGTTCCTCTCGCCGGTCCTGGTGAGCACCGAGGTCGCCAACCGGCACGAGGTGAAGCCGCACATCCCGGAGGTCTTCGTGAAGACGGACGGCGGTCAGAGCGAAGCGAACGAGAAGGCCCTGATCGACGCGCTGGGCGAAAACCCCGCCATCGCGGTGATGGACCGGCAGGACATCCGCGACCAGTTCGGCGGCGTGATCAACACCCTGCTGAACATCATGTACGGCCTGCTCGCGATGGCCCTGATCATCGCGGTGCTCGGAGTGGTCAACACCCTGGCGATGTCCGTCTTCGAGCGGCAGCAGGAGATCGGCATGCTGCGCGCCATCGGCCTGGACCGGCGCCGGGTGAAGCGGATGGTCCGGCTGGAGGCCGTCGTCATCTCCGTGTTCGGCGCGGTCGTCGGCATCGGCCTCGGCACCTTCCTCGGCTGGGCGATCGGCGAGACCTTCCGGGACAAGGTCCCGGGCTACGCCCTGGTTCTGCCGTGGGACCGGATCGGCCTCTTCCTGGCGCTCGCCGCGCTGGTGGGCGTGCTCGCCGCGCTGTGGCCGGCCCGCAGCGCCGCGAAGCTGAACATGCTGACCGCGATCAAGACCGAGTAGCGGCACCACGGACGGCCGAGCACACGCGACCGGGCCGGGCCCCTTCCACGGGGCCCGGCCCGGTCGCGTACACGGGGACGGGGCGACGCCCCGTCCCCGGACTCAGCGGCCCTCGGCCTCGGTCCATCTGCGCGCCCTCAGCGGCATGCCGGAGGCACCACCGTCATGGCCCTTCACCGCGAGGATCTGGTTGACCCCGATCCTGTTGCGCTCGAAGGAGACGGCCGAGGCGGCCATGTAGAGGCGCCAGATCCGGGCGCGTCCCGGTGAGGAGTGCCGTACCGCCCGTTCCCAGTCGGACTCCAGATTGGCCACCCAGGCGCGCAGCGTGCGGGCGTAGTGCTCGCGGAGGGACTCGACGTCGCGGGCCTCGAAGCCGGCCTCCTCCAGGATCGACACGGTCCTCCCGACGGGCGCCAGCTCGCCGTCAGGGAAGACGTAGGCGTCGATGAAGTCGTCCACGTGGTAAGCGGCTTCGTCCTGCTCGGGGCGGCGCGCGATCTGGTGGTTGAGGAGCCTGCCCCCGGGCCTCAGCAGTCCGTGGAGCACATCGGCGTACTCCCGGTACCGGGTGGAGCCGACGTGCTCGGCCATCCCGATGGACGAGATCGCGTCGTACGGACCGTCCTTGACGTCCCGGTAGTCCTGGACCCGGATCTCGACGCGGTCGGTCAACCCCTCCTCGGCGATCCGCTTGCGGGCGTACGCGGCCTGCTCCCGGGACAGGGTGACCCCGGTGACCCGGGCGCCGTACTCCCCGGCCGCGTGGATCGCCATCGAGCCCCAGCCGCAGCCGACGTCCAGCAGCCGGTCCCCGTCACCCAGGGCGAGTTTGCGGCAGACGAGGTCGAGCTTGTCGCGCTGTGCGTCCTCGAGCGAACCCCCGTCCTGCCAGTAGGCGCACGAGTAGACCATCGACGGCCCGAGCACCTGCTCGTAGAACGCGTTGCCGACGTCGTAGTGGTGGCTGATCGCCTGCCGGTCGCGCGCCTTCGTGTGCAGCGGGCCGCGGCGCCCGGCCACCTCCTCGGCGGGCGGCGGCACCGGCAGCCAGGAGCGGGGCCCGGCGAGGGCGATCAGCTCCCCGACGGCCGAGCGCAGCCGCGGATCGCCCATCGAGCGCAGCCCCGGGCCGGGCTCGGAGCGCTCCCAGATCAGCCCCGCGAGAGCCCCCAGGGCCTCGTACAGATCGCCCTCGACGTCGATCTCTCCGGCCACCCAGCCGCGGGCCAGGCCGAGTTCGCCCGGCTTCCACAGCAGCCGGCGCAGGGCGCGCCGATGACGGATGACGAGGACCGGGCCGTCGACGGGCCCCGACTCGCTTCCGTCCCAGGCCCGGATGCGGACCGGGGGCGGTGCCCCGAGCAGTTCTTCGGTGAGGGCGGTGAGCCGCGAAGCGGCATCGGCCATGGCGCACACCTCCGTGATCGCTGTTTGACGGAAATGCCCAACACCACGTAAACGCCCTCGGCGTGCGAACGCAGTCCCCTGGTGGGCAAATGGACGGCAAAACAGACAACTTCCCCGTGCGGAGTGTGCCCAAAGTACGCCGAAGGGGCCGTCCGCACCACGGATGGCGGACGGCCCCTTCGGGGGTACTACTGCGGGGTCAGGACGCCTTGGCCTTCTCCGGGGCGGGCTTGGCCGCAGCCGGGGCCGGCCTGGCGGCCTCGTAGAACTCCTCGCGCGGCGACTCGATCGCGCCGAGCGAGACGACCTCGCGCTTGAGGAACATCGCGAGGGTCCAGTCGGCGAAGACGCGGATCTTGCGGTTCCAGGTCGGCATCGCCATGCCGTGGTAGCCACGGTGCATGTACCAGGCCAGCCGGCCCTTGAGCTTGATCTTCACCTTGCCCATGACGATCATCGCGACGCCCTTGTGCAGGCCGAGACCGGCGACCGCACCCTTGTTGGCGTGGCTGTACTCCTTCTGCGGGAAGCCCCGCATACCGGAGATCACGTTGTCGCCGAGGACCTTGGCCTGACGCAGCGCGTGCTGGGCGTTCGGCGGGCACCAGGCGTTCTCGACACCGGCCTTGCGGGCGGCGATGTCCGGGACCTGGGCGTTGTCGCCCGCGGCCCAGATGTAGTCGGTGCCCTGCACCTGGAGCGTCGGCCGGGTGTCCACGTGGCCGCGGGGGCCGAGCGGCAGGCCGTAGCGGGCCAGGGCCGGGTTCGGCTTCACACCGGCGGTCCAGACGATGGTGTTGGAGTCGACCTCCAGGCCGTTCTTCAGCACCACGTGGCCGTCCACGCAGGAGTCCATGGAGGTGTTGAGGTAGATCTCGATGCCGCGGGCCTCGAGGTGCTCCTTGCCGTACTTGCCGAGCTTGGGGCCGACCTCGGGAAGGATCTTGTCCGCGGCGTCGACGAGGACGAAGCGCATGTCCTCGCGCTTGATGCTCTTGTAGTACTTGACCGCGTCGCGGGCCAGGTCCTCGACCTCGCCTATGGTCTCGGCGCCGGCGAAGCCGCCTCCGACGAAGACGAAGGTCAGGGCCTTGCGGCGGACCTCCTCGTCGGTGGTGGAGTCGGCCTTGTCCAGCTGCTCGAGGACGTGGTTGCGCAGGCCGATGGCCTCCTCGATGCCCTTCATGCCGATGCCCTGCTCGGCGAGGCCGGGGATCGGGAAGGTGCGGGAGACCGCGCCGAGCGCGATGACCAGGTAGTCGAAGGGCAGCTCGTAGGCCTCGCCGACGAGGGGCGCGACCGTGGCGACCTTGCGGTCCTGATCGATGGTCGTGACCCGGCCGGTGAGTACCTCGGCCTTGGGCAGCACGCGTCGCAGCGGGACGACGACGTGCCGCGGCGAGATGCTGCCGGCGGCTGCTTCGGGAAGGAAGGGCTGGTACGTCATGTACGACCGCGGGTCGACGACCGTGACGGTCGCCTCCCCGTACCGCATCTTCTTCAGAATGCGACGAGCTGCGTACAGGCCTACGTACCCACCGCCTACTACGAGGATCCTGGGACGCTCCGTGGTGCTCATGCCATCGAGTATCCACCCCCCTCGGAGGGGGTGCTCGTGAGCCCCTTCACAAGCACTGGGGGACCTTCTGCTACACTCCGCCGCCCACGTGACCGAGGTCATGGCGGAGCCCGGGAACCCCGGTGTAGCGGGAGACGTTGTCAAGGCCCGCTGAGCTGGCCCCACGCTCCCACCGGAAGGTGAACCGGGACCCCTCTTCATGTGTACGCAACACGACGGTCACCTGCCGGAGCACGGACGGACGGGCCGGGTTGGACACAAAAAGAGGCCCGGCGGGCCCTCCGGGGGCACTTTCGACGGCCAGCCGGGCCCAATTCCTTGTGAAGAACTTCACGAACTTTCTCGCGGGCGGCGCCCTCTCGGCTGGAAAACGCCCCCCGGAACCCCCTTCGAGCCGCCCCGGTCCCGCGCTCAGGCGAGGGAGAACGCGATCCCGTCGAGGATGTCGTGCTCCGAGACGACGACCTCCGGCACTCCGGCACGGTCCATGATCGCGAGCAGCACCAGGGCGCCCGCGATGATCACGTCCACCCGCCCCGGGTGCATCACCGGGATCGCGGCGCGCTCCTCGTGGGTGGAACGGATCAGCCGCTCGGCGATCTCCGCGACCCGGCCCCGGGAGACCCGCGAGTGGTGGATCGCCTCGGAGTCGTACGCGTCGAGGCCCAGCGCTATCCCGGCGACGGTGGTCACCGAGCCCGCGAGGCCCACCAGGGTGCTCGCCTCGCGGACCGGCACGGTCTCCTCGGCCAGGTCCAGCGCCGCCTCGATGTCCGCCCGGACCGCGGCGATCTCCTCCGGCGCCGGCGGGTCGCTGCGTACGTGACGCTCGGTCAGCCGGACGCAGCCGATGTCCACCGAGCGGGCGGCCTCGACGTGGCCGCGGCCGATGACGAACTCGGTCGAGCCACCGCCGATGTCCACGACCAGCCGCTCCTCGTGGCCCGGGAGTTCCTTGGTGGCGCCGGTGAAGGAGAACTCGGCCTCCTGGTCACCGCTGATCACCTCGGGCTCGACCCCGAGGATGCCGACCACACCGCTCACGAACTCGTCGCGGTTCTCGGCGTCCCGGGAAGCTGAGGTCGCCACGAAGCGGACCCTCTCCGCCCCGTGCTCCTTGATGATCCCCGCGTACTCCCGGCAGGCCGCGAAGGTGCGCTCCAGGGCCTCGGGGGCCAGCCGACCGGTGCGGTCGACGCCCTGGCCGAGCCGGACGATGGTCATCCGACGGTCCAGCTCGGTCAGTTCACCGGTCGAGGCGTCGACGTCGGCGATGAGCAGGCGGATCGAGTTCGTGCCGCAGTCGACGGCGGCGACGCGGGTCATGCGCCGTCCTCCGTGCCCGCGCTCGCGCAGTCACCCGCTCCCGCGGTCACGCACGGGCCCTTGGCCCACCACTCCGGGAGCATCGCGATGGCCTCGTCACCCAGGGGGTTCACTCCAGGGCCGGCCGCGAGCGAGTGGGCGACCAGGACGTGGAGGCACTTCACCCGGTCCGGCATGCCACCGGCGCTGGGGAAGTCCTTCAGCTCCTCGATCTCGTCCCGGCGCCGGACGTAGTCCTCGTGCGCCGCCCGGTACGCCGCCGCCAGGTCGGGATCGGCCTGCAGACGCTCGGTCATCTCCTTCATGACGCCGTTCGCCTCGAGCGTGCCGATGGCCGAGGCCGCACGCGGGCAGGTCAGGTAGTACAGCGTCGGGAAGGGCGTGCCGTCCTCCAGCCGCGGTGCCGTCTCGACCACGTCGGGCCGGCCGCAGGGGCAGCGGTGGGCGATGGCCCGCAGACCGCGCGGCGGGCGGCCGAGCTGCTCCTTGAAAGCGGCGATGTCCTCCGCGGTGGGCGGGGTGGGCGCGGTGCTCGGCGGGGGCGTGTCCATGGGATGTGTATGTCTCTTCGTCGGTTCCGTGTCTTGGCTAGCGTCGCGCGTCGGCGCGGTCGACGCCGTCCCAGACGTTCGAGTACCAGGGACGGCCGACACCGGCCTCCTCGGCACGTGGCTCACGGGCCGCCCGCGGGTCGACCACGATGTACCCGGTCTCGCCGGGCCGGACCATGTGCAGGTGCTCACGGGCCAGCCGCATGACGTACGCGTCGTCCTGGAGGCGGGCCTTCTCGTCGCGCAGCCGCTCCACGCGCTCGCGGGCCGCGGCGGCCAGCCGCTGCTGCTCATCGATCTCGTTCCGCTGCGACACGTACGCACGCATCGGATAGGCGAGCGCGACGATCATCGAGCATACGACGAGTGCGAGGAAGGCGGCCCGGCCGGTGAGCCTGGAGCGCCGGGCCTGCCGGCGGGACTGCGATCGGTAGACGCGGGCGGCGGTCTGCTCACCGAGCAGCCGCAGCCTGGTCGCGGTGGAGAACCGGTCCCGGGCCATCAGTGCGCCTCCCCTTCACGTGCGTACGTCCCCGCACACGGTACGGGACCGTGTGCGGGGACGTACGCAACCTCCGGCCCCGACGGGCTCGCCGCCCGGCGGGGTCGTCCGGAATCAGCCCTTGAAGCGCGGGAACGCGCTGCGGCCGGCGTACACCGCGGCGTCGTCGAGGATCTCCTCGATGCGCAGGAGCTGGTTGTACTTGGCGACGCGCTCGGAACGGGCCGGGGCACCGGTCTTGATCTGACCGCAGTTGGTGGCGACGGCCAGGTCGGCGATGGTGACGTCCTCGGTCTCGCCGGAGCGGTGGGACATCATGCACTTGAAGCCGCTGCGCTGGGCCAGCTCGACCGCGTCGAGGGTCTCGGTCAGCGAGCCGATCTGGTTGACCTTGACCAGGAGGGCGTTGGCGGCGGCTTCGTCGATACCGCGGGCGAGGCGCTCGGGGTTGGTCACGAACAGGTCGTCGCCGACCAGCTGGACCTTGGCACCGAGCTTCTCGGTGATCGTCTTCCAGCCGTCCCAGTCGTCCTCGAACAGCGGGTCCTCGATCGAGACCAGCGGGTAGGCGGAGACCAGCTCCTCGTAGTACTCGGTCATCTCGGCGGCCGAGCGGGACTTGCCCTCGAACTCGTAGGCGCCGTCCTTGTAGAACTCGGAGGCGGCGACGTCGAGCGCGAGCGCGATGTCCTTGCCCGGCGTGTAGCCGGCCTTCTTGATCGCCTCGAGGATGAGGTCGAGGGCCTCGCGGTTGGAGCCCAGGTTCGGGGCGAATCCGCCCTCGTCGCCGAGTCCGGTGGAGAGTCCCTTCTCCTTCAGGACCTTCTTCAGGGTGTGGTAGACCTCGGTGCCCCAGCGCAGGGCCTCGGAGAAGGACTCCGCGCCGATGGGCGCGATCATGAACTCCTGGATGTCCACGTTGGAGTCGGCGTGCGAGCCGCCGTTCAGGATGTTCATCATCGGAACGGGCAGCAGGTGCGCGTTCGGGCCGCCGAGGTAGCGGAACAGCGGCAGGTCGGACGCTTCGGAGGCGGCGTGCGCGACGGCGAGGGAGACGCCGAGGATCGCGTTGGCGCCGAGGGAGGACTTGTCCGGGGTGGCGTCGAGGTCGAACATCGCCTGGTCGATCAGGCGCTGCTCGGTGGCGTCGTAGCCGACGAGCTCGGGGCCGATCTGCTCGATGACGGCGAGGACGGCCTTCTCGACACCCTTGCCCAGGTAGCGGTTCGGGTCGCCGTCGCGGAGCTCGAGGGCCTCGAAGGCGCCGGTGGACGCACCGGACGGAACGGCAGCACGGCCGGTGCTGCCGTCGTCGAGGCCGACCTCGACCTCGACCGTGGGGTTGCCTCGGGAGTCCAGGATTTCCCGGGCTACGACGACGTCGATGGACGGCACGAGCATCTCCTTCTGGGATGTGACGCGTGAGGTGACACAAGCGGGGCCGTGTCGGTGCAGGGCCGCTTCGGCCTTGCGGCAAGAGCCTAACCGCCCGGGTGCCATCGTCCGGCAGATGCCCGCCCCGTGGGACGGAAAACCGGCCGGAACGGACAAAGACCCCGGCCCGGGGGTACCTCCCGTGCCCGCGGGACTGCGGGGAGCACGGGGATGCCGCACCGGGCCGGGGCCTGGGGACGGGGGGTGCACCGCCCGGTGGTCCGCCGGGCCCACCGGACGACGGTCACCTCCCGGGGACCACGAGGGTCCCCGGGCCGGGCATCAGCTCAGGTGGAGCTTCTGGCCGGGGTGGATGACGTTCGCGTCCTCGACGATGTCCTTGTTCAGCTCGAACAGCTTCTTCCAGCCACCCTTGACCTTCTCGGCGTCGGCGATCCCGCTGAGGGTGTCGCCGGCCTTGACCGTGTACTCGCCGTCGCCCTTCTTGACCGGGGCGGCGGCGCGCTCGGAGCGGCTGGTCGGGACCTCGGCTCGCTGCGGGGCGGCGGGCTCGGCCTTGGGCTCGGCGGCCTTGGGGGCGGCCGGGGCGGCGCCGCCGTACGAGGCGTTCGACAGTCCGGTGCCGCAGTTCGGCCAGGCCCCCTTGCCCTGGCCCGCCAGGACCTTCTCGGCGATCTGGATCTGCTGCGCCTTGCTGGCCTTGTCGGCGGTGGGGGCGAACGCGGTGCCCCCGTAGGCGGCCCAGGTGGAGGCCGAGAACTGCAGCCCGCCGTAGTAGCCGTTGCCTGTGTTGATCGACCAGTTGCCGCCGGACTCGCACTGGGCGACGGCGTCCCACTCGGAGGCGGTGGCGGCGGACGCGGTGCCCGAGGCCATCAGCGGGGCGGCGATGGCGGCGCCGGCGACACCGGCGAGCGTGGCGACACGGGTGGACCGCTGGAAGACCGTCGGGCGACGGTGCTTGCCCTTGCCGGAAAGCAGCATCGAAGTTCTCCTCACCGACGCCTGCGAGGTGAGCTGTCGGGTTCGGGCCGATGTGGTGCCCGGCCGTGCGACGAACGCACGGCTCCACCCCTAGCCGGGCGGCCCTCATCGGGCCTGTCCGGCACTTACCTTGGGTCCCCCGCTCCTGCCTTCGGCGCTTGCGCGACGACTGTTCCCGGCGGCCGCCGGCAGGATTCGGCGTGCGGTCGTCGGGGCCCGCGTTGCGAGCGGTTCAGACCGTAGACACACGTCTCCCCGATGTTCAAAGACGAACATCGGGGAGAAATCGCCCAAAACTGACGGGGTGACATGTCCGTTTTCGCAGGTGGGAGCCACGATGACCGGAGTTGACCGGCTAGCGGCGCCAGTTGACCGGAAGAGACTCTTGTCTCACTCGCACAGAACCGGACATAAACACCTGAACTACTCCTTCAACTCGCCCTTCCCCGGGCCGAGATCGAGGCTCTGGCCAGGCAGGATGAGGTTCGCGTCGGAGCCGACGACGTCCTGGTTCACCTCGTAGAGGGCGGGCCAGCCGCCGGGCACCTGGTTCGCGTCGGCGATCGACGACAGGTTGTCGCCGACGCGGACGACGTACTCATCTCCCGTGGCGGCGTCATCCCGTGTCGTTCCATCACCTCGTGAGGCATGTCGACCGGATTCACGGTCATCGCCCGAATTGCCCGCCTCATCCCCTTCGGTGGCGGGGGTGCCCCGGTGCTTGCCGGTGCCCGCCTCCGCGCCGGCCTCGCCGGACGCCTCCGCGCTCCCACCGGAGCCCTCGGCGGATCCGGCGGACTCCGGGAACCCGGACGGTGAGGAGGACTGCCCGGACGGCTCGGACGACTCGGACGACTCGGACGACTCGGACGACTCGGAGGCGGACTCGCCCGCGCCCGACCGGGACCCGGCCGGCGAGGGGTCCCCGGCATCCGGCTCGGGCACGGAATCCGCCCCGTCGCCGAACGAGGGCCCCTTCACGACGTCGCCCAGCGGGTCGGCCGACGGGGTGCCGGCGGGCTCGGAGCCACCGCCGCCCAGACCCGTGATCGATCCGCAGCTCTCCCAGGCGGAGGCACCCTGGGCGGCGAGGACCATCTCGGCGACCGAGATCTGCTCGGAGGGGCTGGCGAGGTCCGCGCGCGGCGCGTACGCGGTGCCGCCGTACGCCTCCCAGATCTCCTGGGACATCTGGAGGCCGCCGTAGTAACCGTTGCCGAGGTTGGCACTCCAGTCGCCGCCGCTCTCGCAGTCCGCGACACGGTTCCAGGTGGCGGTGTCGGCGGCGGACGCGGAACCCGCGCCGAGCAGCGGGATGGCGATGGCCGATCCGGTCACCCCTGCCGCGACGATGAGGGCGGGGACCTGACGAGGTCGGCGGTGTCGGCCGTTCCCGGACAGCATGCGGTGCGCCTTCCGTGTGACTACAGAAAACTCCAGGGACTCTCGAAGCGATTGAAACCTCGATGACCCGGAGTCGGGGTGAACGTAGCCGCACTCCGACGTCAGTCACAAGTCGATGCAGCGGAGATCACGTAAAAGTCACAGCCCTGACTGGCCGTCAGTTTCAGCGGCGGGTGAATTCAACGGGCAGAGTGCGCAATCCGCGCATGATAAGCCCCCCACGCCACCGCAATTCCGACGGATCGGCTGCAAGCCTCAAGTCGGGCAGCCGGGTGAGGAGGGTCGCGAGCGCGGTCTGCCCCTCCAGCCGCGCGAGCGGCGCGCCCAGGCAGTAGTGGATGCCGTGCCCGTACCCGAGGTGCTGGTTGTCCCGGCGGCCGAGATCGAGGCTGTCGGGCTCCGCGAACCGCTCAGGGTCGCGGTCCGCGGCGGCCAGCACGACGAGGACCGGGTCGCCGGCGGCGATGTCCCGGCCGCCGAGCGTCAGCGGCTCGGTCGCGAACCGCCAGGTGGCGAGCTCGACCGGCCCGTCGTAGCGCAGCAGTTCCTCGATCCCGGTGGCGAGCAGGCCGTTCTCGCCGGCGGCCAGCGAGTCCTGGAGCCGCTGCCGTTGCCCCGGGTTCCGCAGCAGCGCGTACGTGCCGTTCCCGATGAGGTTCACCGTGGTCTCGAACCCGGCGAAGAGGAGGATGAAGGCCATCGCGGCGGCCTCGTTCTCGGTGAGGTGCTCCCCGTGGTCGGACGCCTTGATGAGTCCCGAGATGAGGTCGTCACCGGGGGTTTCGCGCTTGCGGTGGATCAGGTCGGCGAGATAGCCGCGCATCTTCTTCACCGACCGGGCGACACCGCCGCGCGGGCCCCCGCCGTGACGGATCATCATCCCCGCCCAGTCCCGGAAGTCGTCCTGGTCCTCACGCGGGACGCCGAGCATGTCGCAGATGGCGTAGATGGGGAGCGGGAACGCGAACTCGTGGATGAGGTCCGCGCTACCCCGCTGCGCGAAACCGTCGATGAGCCGGTCCGTCAACTCCTGTACCCGGGGTGCGAACTCGGCCACCCGGCGGGGGGTGAACGCCTTCGACACGAGCCGCCGCAGCCGGGTGTGGTCGGGCGGGTCGATGTTGAGCAGGTGCGTCATCAGCTCCGCCTTGCGCTCCCCCGGGATCCCCGTCTTCCCCTTCGCGTGCGCGGGCTCGTCGTGGTGCGCGGGGTTCTTGCTGAGCCGCTGGTCCGCGAGGGCCTGCCGGGCGTCCGCGTACCTGGTGACCAGCCACGCCTCCACCCCGCTGGGCAGCCGGGTCCGGTGCACGGGCGAGTGCTCCCGGAGCCAGGCGTAGGCGGGGTACGGGTCGGTGGCGAACTCCCAGGTGAAGAGCTCGGGGGCGTCGGGGACGCGGGACGGCCGGTCGTGCATAGGACGACGTTAACCCGCACGGGCCCGGTCATCCGTTCGACGGACCTCTCCGCGTTCCCGGTGGGTAGGCTGACCGTACGCGCCAGACTCCGTCGTATGGGAGCGCTGATGAGTGCCGCAGCCGAAGACCGGAGGGAAGACCAGGACGGCCGGGAGGAGCAGTACGTGTTCCCGGTCCCGCCCCCCGGTGGGTGGACGGCGGACGACCTCGACCGGATCAAGGGTCTCCCGCCGCACACCGAGCTGATCGACGGGGGACTGTTCTTCGTGAGTCCGCAGACCTTCTTCCACATGGCCACGCTGCGGCTGCTGGAGAACGAACTGGTGCAGCAGACACCGGACGACCTCTACGTCGTCCGCGAGATGACCACCAAACTGGGCGTGCGCGACCGGCCGGAGCCCGATCTCATGATCGTGCGTGAAGGTGCCCTCATCGGGCCGGAGCAGACCTGGTACGCCCCGGAGGACATCCTGCTCGCCGTCGAGATCGTCTCGGACGAGTCCGTGCAGCGCGACCGCGAGCTCAAACCGCGCAAGTACGCGGCGGCCGGCATCCGGCACTTCTGGCGGGTCGAGAAGCACGACGACCTGCCCGTGGTGTACGTGTACGAGCTCGACCCCGCCACGAACGCCTACGCCGTCACCGGCATCCACCACAACCGGCTGAAGGCCGACGTCCCGTACCCCGTCGAGGTCGACCTCACCGCCGTGGACCGGCGGCGCGGAAAGCGGAACTGACGCACACGCCGGAGCGGCCGGCTCTCCCCGTCAGTCCCGGGCCGCGGACTCCGCCGCGCGGATCGCGTCGCGGTAGGCGCGGGCGGCGGCGCGGAGCGCGGCTTCCGGGTCGTGGCCCTCGGCCTCCGCGCGCACGGCCATCGCCAGCAGTTCGTAGCCGACGGCGCGGTCGCCGTCCCCCGTGGGCAGCTCCACGTCCAGCCCGGCCGTCCGCACCCGGCCCGCCAGTTTCGCGGCGAGCGCGAGTCCCGGCTGGCCGAGCGGGACGCCGTCGGTCACCGACTCCCGCCGCTTCTCGATCGCCTTGGTGCGCAGCCAGTGCTCCTTGACGTCCTCCGGGGTCTCGGCACTGGCGTCTCCGAAGACGTGCGGGTGGCGGTGGACGAGCTTGTCGACGATGGTCCCGGCGACGTCGTCGATCGAGAACGGCTCGTCCCCCTCCTCCCCGCTCGCCTCCTGCGCGATGCGCGCGTGGAAGACGACCTGGAGGAGGACGTCGCCGAGCTCCTCGCGCAGTTCGTCGCGGTCGCCGTCCTCGATGGCCTCGACGAGCTCGTACGCCTCCTCGATGCCGTACTTGGCGAGGCCCTCGTGGGTCTGCTGCGAGGACCACGGGCACTCGCGGCGGATCCGGTCCATGACCTGGACGAGGTCGAGGAGCCGCGCGCCGGGGAGGTCGTACGAGCCGGGCAGCAGCTCCAGGTCGGGCATCCTCACCCGGCCGGAGCCCGCCAAGCGGGCCAGGCCGTCGGTGAGGGCCCGGTCGCCCTCGCCGGTCGCGAGGACCACGGCGGTCCGGCCTCCCGCACAGCCGTCCACGAGTTCCTGCGCGGTGGACGCGGCCACCTCCACGCCGACACCGGCCTCCCTCAGATACGGGAGCTGCGGGTGCTCCGCGTCGGCGCACAGCACGCGGTCGGCCGTGCGCAGGGTCTGCCACGCCGGCCAGGACAGCAGTCCGGGCGCGACACGATGGCTGGCGGTGAGCAGGACGATTCGGCCGGGCTCGACGGGCGCTTCAGCGTTCACCCCTCGACCTTACGTCGGGGCGGACGGGCGCCGGGACCGGGCCTCACGGCCGTACAGGATCCGCCACCGCGCCCGGCCCTTCCACGCGAGCCACCGCCACCGCGCCCGGCCCTTCCACGCGAGCCACCGCCACCGCGCCCGGCCCTTCCACGCGAGCCACCGCCGCCGGACCCACCGGGCCCGCGGAGCCGCCCGCGCACCGGATCCCAGGGGCCGACCGCGGCCCGGACGGCCGCCGCTACGCCCCGGCCCGGATCGCCTCCGGCTGCCCGGTGACCTGGGTGATCCACGGTGCCTTGTAGTCGCCGAGCTGGATCTTCGTGTCATCCCACGCGCCGTAGCGGGGGTTCACGTCGATGTCGAGTTCCTTGGAAGCAGCCGTCAGCGCCGCGCCGACCTTCTGCTGGCCCTCCGGAGTGCCGAGGTCGGCACCGAGCGCCCGGGCCAGCCCGGTCAGCAGGACCTCCTCGCGGACGGCCTGATCGATCCGGTCCGGAGCCACTCCGCGCTGCTGGAGCAGCATCGCGGCCAGTTGCTCCTCGCCGCCGGACTGCTGGGCCAAGGACGCGCGGGCGTCCTGGACCTCCTTGCGGGAGGCGGTGACGTCGTTCTTCTCGGCGGCGTGCTCCAGGATCCGGTCGAAGATCATCCCGTGCAGCTTGGCGCGGTTCAGCTGCCCGGTGCTCTTGATCAGCTGGGCGGCCTCGGGCGACGCCTCCTGGGCGGCCCGTACGTCCCTGACCTCCGCCTGGAGCGCGGACACCTCGATCCGGTCGCCCCCGACGACGGCAGCGGCACCAGGGTGCGCCTCGGTCCCGCAGGCGGCGAGCAGGGGTGCCGCCGCGACGAGCGCGGCGGAGAGGGCGAGCGCGGTGCGACGGCGGCGGTGCAAAGGGGCCTCCTGGCGTGCGGTGGTGATCGTGACGCGGAGCGTTTGTGACGCGGTGCACAAAGACCTTGCGGTGATCGATGGTAGGCAGTCGGCGTGGCGCAGGCCACTACTTCGCCGCCACTGATTCGGTCAACGATTCGGGAGGCGGCCGGGGTGCGGCACCGCACCTGTTCCGTACGGCAGGCCTGATCGACGGGGACCGGGGCATCCGTCAGACGAGGGAGGGCCGGGCCATGGGTGCGCTCAGGGCTGTGTCGTGGTGGGTGAAGGCATCGGTCGGCGTCCTGCTGGTGGCCGCGCTGCTGGTGGTGGGCACCCAGCTGCGGGCGCTGCCGGGACTCGGCGGACTGTTCGGTGAGGAGACGCGCGACCGCTCGGGGCCGGCCGTGCTGGAGTCCGTCCAGGACATGAGCCGCTACCAGGCCGCCACGGGCAACTTCCAGGTCGTGGTGGACCTGGAGAAGGACACCAGGTACCTTCCGGACGCCGTGCACGGCACCAGGGTGCTGTACGTCGGAGCGGGCACCGTGGACGCGTACGTCGACATGGGGGCGCTCGGGGAGAGGGACGTCACCGTGGACGAGCAGCGCACGGCCGCGACGATCCGGCTCCCGCACGCCGTCCTCGGCCGGCCCGCGCTCGACCCTGACCGCTCCTACGCCGTCTCGAAGCAGCGCGGTCTGCTCGACCGGCTCGCTGATCTCCTCTCCGACAACCCCAACAGCGAACAGGCCGTCCAGCAGCTCGCGGTACGGCACATCGCCACCGCAGCGAAGGAGAGCCGGCTGACGGCGCAGGCGGAGCGGAACACGACGAGGATGCTGGAGGGGCTGCTGCGCTCGCTCGGGTTCAGCAAGGTCACGGTCGTCTACGGGGATTGAGCGGTGCCCCGAGCGGCGGCGGGCCCCTCGTCGCGGGAAGCGCGGAGGCCGAACCGCTACCCGCTGTACGGGGACGTCAACGGAAGGACACCGAGACTTCACCCGAATGGCCCCCGTTGGTGGCCCCTTGAGTGGAAATCACGGCGTAACCTCCCGGCCATGCCTTCCCTCCTGAGCAACCGGCTGGCGAAGCGGATGCTGCGTCCGGCGTTCTCACTGGTGGAGCAGCGCCTCGAGCGTGCCACCACCTCACTCCAGGCCGATCTCGACGCCCTGCACCACGAAGTGGCCGACCTGCGGCGGCAGAGCTACGGGCTCGGGCTGCTGCTCGACCGCTCCGGACGGGACGGCCACCGGATGCCCACCGCGACCCAACTGGACACGCTGGTGCGGGAGGTGACCACGGTGACGGGTGCCTCGGGTGAGCACGCGCGCCGCGATCTGACGGTGGCGTACCGCACGGTGGTGGCCCTGGAGGCGCTGGGCGTCGGCCGGCTGGCGGGCTCGACCTCGGACATCTGCGGGAAGCTGGCGACCGTGCCGCTGCTGGCCCCGCCGAACGAGGAGGTCCTGGAGATCGGCACCCAGCACGGGCTGTTCGCGGCCGCCCTGCTGCGCATGCTGCACCGCGCGGGCGTCGAGCCGCGGCTGACGGTCGTCGACCCGCTGGCCGGCGCCCTCGTGCCGACGGGCACCGCGCCCGCCCCGGTCCGGGAGGACGTCGTCCGCGCCAACCTGGCGCTGTGCGGCAGCCGTTCGGGCACCCAGGCCCGGCTCCTGCGAGGGGCCTCCGCCGACACCGGGGTGCGCGCCGAGGTGTCCGACCGGCGCTACGGCGTGGTCGTCCTGGCCGGTGACCCGTCCGTGGAGGGCGTGCTCGCGGATCTGGACCTCACGGAGGAACTCGCCGCCGACGGCGCGGTCGTCGTCCTCGACGGACACGGCGACGACAGCCGCCCCGGAGTCGCCGCGGCCCTCGCCAGGCGGCTCGCCGACGGCTCCCGCCTGAGGCTGCTGGGTGTCGTCGCGGGAACGGCGTTCCTCCGGGCCGTGTGACGCCTGCCGGAGCGCGGCCGCCGCGGTTCCGGTCCGGCCGCGCTCCGGCACCCGGCCGGATCGGCCCCGGCCCCTCAGCCGGTGCGGAACTGGCGCTGGCGGTCCAGCGACCGGCGGAGCTCGACGGCGAGCGGGTGGCCGGGGCCGTACACGCGTTCCGTGTCGAACAGCAGGTTCTGCAGCTGCTGATGCCCCGCGGTGTGGTCGCCCATCGCCAGGAGCAGATGCCCCATCCGGTGCCGGATGTCGAAGGCCCGCGAGGGGTCGCCCCCGGTCCTGTGCCGGCTCTCGTAGTGGGGAAGCACCGCCCGGTACTCGGCGAGTGCCGCGGCCGTCTCCCCCAGCTGTTCCAGACACTGCGCCGCGTCGTAGCGGAACTGGAGCGTCTGCGGGTCGCCCGGCCCCGCCTCCGCGGCCCGGTCGTCCGCCAGCCGCCGCAGCTCGGGCAGGGCCCGGCGGTACTGGCCGTCGTCCATCAGCGTCGTCGCGTACTGCTTGCGCAGGATGCGGACGACCGGGGACCGCTCGCCGTGCTCCGCTGCGGCCGCCGGGAGGATGCCGCCGAGGATGTCCACGGCCCGCGTGATGCTGCCCTCGCCGAGGAGGCGCTTGACCTCGTCGACGGCGGCGGCGACGTCGGGACGGTCGGCCACCGGAGCCGCCGCGGCGACCACCCGCGGATCGGGCGGCGGCGGGGCCGTCGCCCGGTCCGGCCACGGCGCGTGCGGGCGCAGGAAGGGGCGGGTCGGGTCGAGCGGCCCGCCGGGCGCGCCGGGCCGCGTGGGCAGCAGCGGCGTCAGGGCCTCGTACACCTCCTGTGCGCCGGAGGGCCGGTGCTGCGGGTCCTTGGCGAGCAGCCGCAGCACCAGCGCCTCCAGCTGACCGGGGACCTCGGGCCGGAGCTGCCGCACCGGCAGCGGGGGCTCGTAGAGATGGCGGTGGAGCACGCCCAGCGCGGTGGAACCCGCGAACGGCACGTTGCCGCTGAGCAGTTCGTGGAGCAGCACGCCGAGGGCGTACAGGTCCGTGTACGGGCCGACGGCGCCGCCCATGGCCTGCTCGGGCGCCATGTACGCCGGGCTGCCGATCGGCGATCCGGTGTGGGTGAGGCGGGTGGTGTCCGTGTCGATGACGGACGCCACACCGAGGTCGAGGACGGTGACCGTGCCGTCCGGCTTCACCATCACGTTCCGCGGCTTGAGGTCACGGTGGACGATCGGTACGGCGTGCACGGCGCCGAGGACGGAGCACAGCTGGGCGGCGACGGAGACGGCCCACTCCCAGGGGTACGGGTCGTGCTCGGCGAGGTGGTCGGCGAGGTCCGCACCCTCGACGTACTGCATGACGAGGTAGAGGTCGTCGCCGTCGCTGCCGGCGTCGTGCACGGTGACCAGACCCGGGTGGGTCACCTGGGCCGTGACGCGGCACTCGCGGACGAAGCGGCGCCGCATCTCGTCGGCGGCCGTGGCGGGCGCCATGTGGTCGGGGCGGAGCAGCTTCACCGCCACACGGCGGTCGAGGCGCTGGTCGTAGCCCGTCCAGACCTGGCCCATGCCGCCCTGACCTATGACGGTGGAGAGTTCGTAGCGTCCGGCGATGACGCGACCGTTCACCGGTCACCGCCGTCGGGACGGGGCTCCCGGCGAAGGAGGTCGCTGAGTTCGTCGAGTTCGGCGCGGACCTGGTCGATACGGCGGTTCGGCTCGTGGCCCGAGGCCGGTCCGGGAACCGGGCCGGAGACCGGCGGCTGCGGCCCGGACTGCGAAGGCGTCGGCGAGGGCGACTGCCGCGGCACGGGAGGGTGCTGCACCGGCCGGGCGTACGGGTTCGGCGCCGCCGCCCCGGTGCCCTGAGGGCCGGCCGGCGGATAGCCGTACGCCGTCACCGGCGGGTGCGGCGGCAGTCCGTAGCCCGCGGCCGGGCCCCCGCCGGCCGTGAGCCGCTCGTAGTGCCGGGTCTCCGCCATCACGTAGTACGTGATGGACCCGACCATCACGAGCGTGACCCAGCCGAGGATGGTGAAGCCCACGGCGTCGGTCATCTCCTCGTTCTCCGGGGAGGAGACACCGGCGAAGACCAGCATTCCCACGTTGGCCGCGATGGTGGCGCAGAAGAGGACCCAGTCGACCCGCTTGCGGGTGACGATCGCGAGCCGCAGCATCGGCACCCAGGCGAGCAGGCTGCAGCTCAGCACGACCGCCGCGATGAAGATCACGCGCAGGGTGATCAGCGTGCCGTCGGAGGGACGCCCGGCGGGTGGAGGCGGGTAGCCGTGGCCGTGGCCCTGCATGGCTGCTCCTGGGACTGGTGTGTTCACTGGCGTGAGATCACGGACTGCTCGTCGGACGAGGTCCGAGCGTATACATCGACAGCGACATCCGGCCGTGGGTTGTACCGAACCGTTGTTGAACCGGTCACGCCGCGACCGGTCCCCCGATCCGGCCGTCCTGGCCCCGCCGGGGCCAGGACGGCCGGTCGCCGGTGTCAGCGCCGCCCGGCCACCGGACCGCACCACCGCGGGACGCCCGGCCGCCCGGATCGTGCGTCACCGCCACCGCCGGCCACCGGTGTCGGGGAGCACCCGGGACGGACGTCGCCGCGGCGCCCGGCTCAGACCTCGACCGTGCCGTCCGCCAGCCCGTCGTACAGCCCCTGCACCAACTGCCCGCCCAGTCGGCCCGCCAGACGCAGCGCGGACTCGAACTCGGCGAGTGCCCGGAAGCGGTCCCCGTAGCGCCGCTGTTCGGCGAGCGGCAGGCGGGGCAGCTGGAGGCGGCGCACGTCGAGCCGGGTGGCGGTGGAGGCGTAGCTGCTCGCCTGGCGGTTGTTCGCGGTGCCGCGCAGGAAGCCGGCGAGGAACCAGGGGTCCAGCGCCGCCGGATCGGGCCGCAGCAACTGCAGGTTCCGGCCGAGCGCGGCTCCGGCCGTCGCCTCGTCGACGACGCGGGCCGACGGGCCGGCTCCGAGTACGGGCACGACGACGTCCCCAGCTCGGACGAGGACCGGCTCGACGGACTCCTCGCCGGGTGCCGGGCCTTCGGGGAGCGCCCCCGAGGGGGCGGTGCCGTCGAGGACGTCCTGTTCGGTGAGGACGGGCACCGGTCCCGTGCCCGTACCGCCGGACCGCAGCTCGAGAGCTCCCGCACGGGCCAGTTCGCCGACGGTCGTACCGGGGCGGACGGCCGTCCCCCCCACCGCCGGCGAGGCCGCCTCCGGGGTGAGGTCGAGGGTGAGCCTCAGCGTGTCGGCCAGCCGCTCGCGCACGTCGGTGAGTTCGGCCGCGCCTCCCCCGGTCGCGGGCGGCGGCAGATGGCGGGCCGGGGCCAGGTCCACGTCGTCGTCGAGGAGTTCGACGACGGACACGGAGCGGCTCCTGCCGGGCCGCTCCTCCACGCGGCCGTCGCGGTCGAAGGGCAGCCAGGCGTCGAGAACCGCACGGTGCACGGCCGGCCAGTCGAGTTTGTCGCGCCCGCCGCCCGGCTCCGCGAACTCGGCGGTGTCGACCAGGAGCAGTTCCTGCCCGGGGCGGTCACCGGGAACCGGGCGGCGCAGCACCCAGAGGTGGAGCGGAATGCCGTACGGCGGCGCCGCCCCCGCGGGCAGGGAGACGACGGCACGCAGCGCCCCGCGCCGCAGCAGATCCGCGCGGACCCGGCGGCCCGACTTGCGGGACGCGACGGCCGGCGGCATCAGCAGCACCGCCGTGGCGCCCGGGCGCAGCCGGGCGAGCGCGTGCTGCACCCAGGCCAGTTCGGACTCGGTGCGGGCCGGGAAGCCGTACTCCCAGCGGGGGTCGTAGGCGAGTACGTCGTGGCCCCAGTTCCGTTCGTTGAACGGCGGATGGCAGAGCACGGCGTCGGCGGTGACTCCGGCGAACGCGTCGGCGCGGAGGGTGTCGCCGGCGGCCGCCCGGATGTCGGCGTCGCCGTGCAGGGCGAGGCGCAGCGCCGTGAGCGACGCCAGTTCCGGGTCGGCGTCCTGGGCGTACAGGGCGGCGGGCTGCCTTACGGCACGCAGGAGTTCGCCGGTGCCGGACGCGGGGTCGAGAACCGTCCTTCCGGGGGTGTCCGCTCCCGCGAGGGCGGCCATCAGCTCGGCCGGTCCTGTCGGAGTGAGCGTGAACTGGCGGGGGTTGGCGTCCAGGTGCCGGCCGAGCAGGAACTCGAAGGCCTGGCGGGCGCCGAGCTCGGCGGCGAGCTCGGCAGCCCCCCGCAGGAGGGGCACGGACGGCTCCAGTTCGGCGGGACCCGGGGTCGGCACGGCGGCGCGCTGTTCGCCGAACCGGGCCCTGAGCACGCCGTCCAGGGCGGCGGGGAGCATGGCCACCAGCCGCTTGTCCGACACGGCCGCCAACTCCAGCCAGGCCGTGGGCCGGTCACGTACGAGCAGCAGGACGCGGCCCGCGTGCCCCAGGGCGTTGACGGCGCCCGCCGGGTGGCCGGAGAGCTGCTGCCAGACCCTTTCCCGCAGCGGTACCTCCGCCAGCTTGCCCTGGGCCCGCAGCCACTGCTCGACCTCCTGGAGCGCGAAGGACGGGCTGGTCTCGGTGCCGCCGACGGGCTTGGGGAAGTCGGCGTGCCGGCGTCGCCAGTTGCTGACCGCGGCGCGCCCGACGCCCGCCAGCCGGGCGATTCCGGCAGCCGTCACCTCTGCTGCGTTCTCCGGCACGGGCTGCTCCTGTTCTCCGTCGGCGACTCGCCGGCGCTGATGTGACACCGAGCATAGCGATGACCGCAAGAGGGATCGCTTCACAGTGTGTGTGGACCTGAATTCCATAAAGCGCGTTGACTCGGTTCACAGCTTCTGGTCTTATTGATTCATCGCACCGCCGGACCGTCGAACGGGCCGGACCACACAGCACCCCGTTGACCGCTACAGCAGGCGCTGTTGACACGTCCCCCTGGAGGACACCCATGTCCCAGTACACGCAGCAGCCACAGTTCCCGCAGGCGCCCGTGCCGGCCGCGCCGGTCCGCAACGGCCTCGGTACCGCCGCGCTGATCCTGGGGATCATCGGAGCCCTGTCCGGCCTGATCCCGCTCTTCTTCTGGCTCGCCGGCATCCTCGGCCTGATCGGGCTGATCCTCGGCCTCTCGGCGAAGGGCCGGGCGAAGCGCGGCGAGGCCACCAACAAGGGAGTCGCCGTCGCCGGCATCGTGCTCGGCCTGGTGTCCCTGGTCCTGTCGGTGGTCGGCGCGGTCATCACGTTCAAGGCCGTGGACGACGCGGTCGACGAGATCAACAAGGTCACGTCCGGGTCGTCGGCCGCCAGGAAGCCCGCCGGGAGCGACAAGCCGCTGGAGAAGGCGAAGGACGGCGAGGGCGCGACCGGCAAGGCACTCGCCGCCGGCGACTCCGCCGTCTACGACGACGACCTGACCATCACCGTCTCCGAGCCCGCGGCCTGGACGCCGGGCGAGTACTCCATCGGCCACACCAAGGGCAACAAGGCGTACAAGGTGACCGTCACCATCGAGAACTCCGGCAAGGAGAAGTTCGAGGCGGCGCTCGTGACCGCCGAGGCCCGCGCCGGCAAGGACGGCGTGAAGGCCGAGTCGATCTACGACGGCAAGGTCGGCGAACCGTTCACCGGCACGATCCTGCCCGGGAAGAAGGTCACCGCCGTCTGGGCCTTCGACGCCCCCGCCGACGCCGAGAACCTGACCGTCGAGGTCAGCCCCGGCTTCGGGTACGACGCGGGTGTCTGGGACCTGAAGCTCTGAGCCTCGCCCCGGCCCTCACCCCCGCCCCGCACCTCCCGTCCCAACTCCCAGCCCCAACGGAGAAGCCGTCATGCCCGCCGCCCCGCGCACCCCCGCCAAGCACCTCGCCCTCGCCTCGCTGTGCGCCGCTTCCGCCCTCGCCCTGACGGCGTGCGGCCCCCTCGACCAGACGGCCGGTGACAGCAGGCCGAGTGCGGAGTCCGGCCCGTACCCCGGCCTCTCGGGCCCCGAGATCCTCAACAGGGCCGTCACCGCGACGAAGAAGGCGACCTCGCTCAGACTCAAGGTCACCATGACGACGGCGGACGGTCCGGTCCGTGCGGACCTCGCCGTGGACACCGAGGGGAACTGCGCGGGAACCGTCCAGATGGGCACGGAGGGCACCACGGAACTCGTCAGGACCGGCGACACGGTCTACCTGCGCTTCGACGAGAAGATGCTGCGCTCGCAGACCGAGGGCGGCTCCGAGGCGGAGACCCGGGCCGCCCTGGACACGCTCCTGGGCAAGTGGGTGCGGGAGAAGGCCGACGCCCAGGACGCCGAGGACCTCGCGCAGTTCTGCGACCTCGACAGCTACCTCGAAGGGTTCGAGGCCGACGACACCGAGGCGAAGCGGGCCGGCAGCTCGACGGTCGACGGCACACCGACGGTGGTCCTCAAGGAGGACTACCGGGGCGAGAAGGCCACCGCCCACGTGGCCGCGAAGGGCACGCCGTACCTGCTCCGCTTCCAGGTGACCGGAGGCACCGAGCCGATCGACATGACCTTCTCGGAGTTCGACCGGCCGGTGCCCGTGAAGAAGCCGGCCGAGAAGGACATCGTGGACCTCGACTGACGCGGGTCCACGAGGAGTGGGGGGGACAGCCGGGAGGGCCGCAGGAGGGGGCGGCCTTCCCGGCCCTTCCGTACGCGGGCGGCGAGGCTCGGCCGAAGCGCTGCCGAGAAGCACTGCTGCGGCGGCCCCGGCACCGGGCCCGCCGCGCCTCGGCCGGCCGGGAGCTCTTCCCCCGGCCGCGCGGCCACGGGGGTCACCGGCCCTCACCCCTCGCACTGACGCAGCATCATCCGCTTGTCCGCCGCTGTCACCGGCAGTTCGTACTTGAGCGCCACCTGGGCGAAGCGGACCGCGTACGCGCACCGTATCCGTCGGTCCGGGGGGAGCCAGGAAGCCGGACCCGAGTCCCGCTTGGCCGAGTTGGCACGGCCCTCGACGGGCAGGAGGTTGAGCACGTCGTTGGCGAACTGCCTGCGCCTGCTCTCCGGCCAGCGGGACGAGCCCATCTGCCAGCTGTACGACAGCGGGACCACGTGGTCGATCTGCACCTCGGCGGCGTCGCGCTTGCGCCACTCGATGGTCTTCCCGGTGTACGGGTCGTGCAGGGTCATGGAGACGACCACACAGTCGGATCCGTCCCGGAAGCGGAGGTCCAGGCCGTCGCGCTTCAGCAGATCGTTGCGCGTGTCACACCCGTTCCGCGCCAGGGGCACCCCGTCGGCGGTGTCCGTCCATGCCTGGCCGAACTCGTCGCGGTCGTAACCCGTCCGAGGGCCGCGGCCCTTGACCGACAGCCTCTCCACGACCTTGCGGGCCTCCGCGCGGTCCGACTCCGCCGTCAGGGGCGCGAGACCCGGCCCCGTACCGTCCGGGTTGCCGAGCGGGCGGGCCGCGCGGCCCGCCGACGGGCCGGGGGCGGAGGTCCCCCCACCGGACGTACCGGAACCGGGTACGCAGCCGGCGAGGACGGCGGCGGACAGGACGACGGCGGACACAACCGGGCGCGGCTTGCACAGGGAGTCGGGCACGCAGGGATCCTAGGGAACAACGGCCCGCACGAGGAACGGATCCCGGGGAACGCCCTCCTCGCCGGGCCGGACCTGGCCCCAGACCTTGCCGATGCCCGGCGTCGTCTCGCGCGGCAGCCGCCCGGCGGTGACGACCGTCACCCGGAGCGGGCGCCCGGGACAGCGGTTCCCGAGAACGGGCAGGGAGCCCGGGAGGGTTCCCGGGCCCCCTGCCGTCGGGGCGGGGCGCGGCGTCAGAGGAGCTCGGCGAGCCGGGCGGTGCCGGACTCCCCCGGTGCCCGCCAGGGCACGGCGGACGGGGCCTTCGCGGTCCCGTCGAGCGTCAGCCGACGCAGCCGCGCACGGAGTCGGTCGGCCTGCAGTTGTTCGGGGTGTTGAACATGACCTGGGAGCCGAGGAGTCTCACGGTCCCGGACCGCCGGAAGATGCCACCGCCGTCGATGGCGCGGGTGCCGTTGATGACGGTCCGGTCCAGCGTGGACGTGCCGACCGCGTGGTAGAGACCGCCGCCCAGCGCCGTGCCGTCCTGCGCGGTGACGGTGTTGTCGACGATCCTCGACCGGGTGGTCTCCAGCGTGCCGCCGTCCGGGTTGTCCAGGCCGCCGCCCTGCGCCACTCCCTCGGAGGCGTCGACGACGTTGCCGACGACGGAGCTGCGCAGCAGCTTCAGTTCGCTCCGCGGCCCGAGCCGGATGCCGCCACCGCGTGCCGTGCCGCCCTGGGCCGTCACCGTGTTGCCGCTGACATGGGTGTTGTCGACGGTCATGAGGGCGGAGTTGGTGATGCCGCCGCCCTGGGCCGCGCCGTCCGGGGCGTCGGCGACGTTGCCGCGGACGAAGCTGCCGGTGACGGTCATCCGGCCGGACGCCGCCGGTGCGCTGTTGGTGACCGCGGCACGGGCGAACCCGCCCGGGGCGGACGCACGGTTGTTCCTGATCACGGAGTTCTTGACGGTGCTCTGCGCCATGCCGGCGATGCCGGAGCCGAACGCGAAGCTCCGGGTGTCCTCCCTGACCCACGCCAGGTTGTTGATCACCTGGGCGCCCTCGACCGTCAGCGGCCCGTCGTTCGCGATACCGCCGCCCGCCGCCGCGCCGCCGCGCTCGGATCCGGAGTAGGCGACGGTGTTGCCGCTGACGACCGAGCTACGGACGGTGGCGTTGCCGGGATTGTCGATGCCGGCGCCCTGTGCGTACAGCTTCGACTCGGCCCGGTTGCCGGTCACCCTGCTGCGGGTCAGGAACATCTGGCCGAGATTGGCGATCCCTCCGCCGCAGGCCATGCCGGGGACGTCCGGGTAGGCCGGGCAGTCGGTCGCGCTGCCGCCGCTGATCGTGGTGTCGAGCATCGTCAGCCGCCCCGTCCGGGCGACGAGCAGGACGCGGAATTTCGGCGCCGTCGCGACGCGGGTGATCGTCGCGCCCTGGCCGTCGACGGTCATCGTGCCGGTGATCACCGGCAGGCCGTTGACGGGGTGGAAGGGGTTGGCCCCGGCCGCCAGACGGTACGTGCAGCCCGGCGCCAGCCGCAGGGTCTCCGGGGCGGCCGTGCGGTTGGCCGCGCGGATCGCGGTGAGGAGGTGCGGGACCGAGCACGGTACGTCCACGACGCCGGGGGCCGCGGGTGGTTTCGGGAGCGCGGAGGGCTTCACGGGAACGGCCGGCTTCACGGGAGCGGCTGGCTTCACGGGAGCGGCCGGCTTCACGGGACCCGGCGGCTTGGGCCCGGCGACGGGGCCTCCGGGCGCGGCGGGGGACGGGGCGGCTGCCGGCGGCGCCAGGAGCGGAGGCGCGAGGGGAACCGGGGCGGCACCGGGACCGGGAGCGGCGGGAGCCGACGGTGCGGCAGCCCCCACGCCGGGGGGAGCGGGGACGGCGGGAGCGGCCGGTACCACGGGGGCCACGGGCACGGCCGCCGGAGGCCGCTGCTGCGGCGGAGGCGGCGACGGGGCGGCTCCGACGGCAGTGACGGGGACCGTGACCAGCGCGCCCGCCACGAGACCGACGACGGCCGGAACGTGCTGACGAGACATCAAAGGCTCCTCACTGCTGGGGCGGTACGGCCGGCCACGCGGGGACACAGCCCTCGCGAGCCAAGCCGAACACGTCCCGTTCCCGTCGTCGCCCCGGCCTGATCCGTCCGGGCGAGCCGTGCCCCGAACGGACGACGGCGCCGCACCCCCCGGCCACGAGCCGCCGCAGGCCTCAGGAGCCGCTGCGAACCGCCGCGAGCAAGCCGCCGGGATCGCTACGAGCCGAGGATCGACGTGAGGAACTCACCCGTCCACGCCAGCAGTTCACGCCCCACCACCGGTTTGCCGCCGATCTTGCCCGTCGTCGGCCGGGGCACCAGGACCTGCTGGACCGCAGGCTTGATCACCGTGCGCGGGTACAGCCGCTTCAGCCGCAGCTCCTGCGACTCGCGCAGCTCCACCGGCGCGAAGCGGATGTTCGGGCCCTGGAGCACGATCTCGCCGACCCCGCAGGCCCGCGCGAGCATCCGCAGCCCGGCGACCAGCAGCAGGTTCTCCACCGGCTCCGGCAGCTTGCCGTAGCGGTCGACGAGCTCCTCGCGCACCGCCTTGACGTCCTCCTCCGAGTTCGCCGCGGCGATGGCCCGGTACGCCTGGAGGCGCAGCCGCTCTCCCGGTGCGTAGTCGTGCGGGACGTGCGCGTCGACCGGGAGCTCGATCTTGACCTCCAGCGGCGGCTCCTCCTCCACACCGCCCTCCAGGGAGGCCCGGTAGTCGGCGACCGCCTCGCCCACCATGCGGACGTACAGGTCGAAGCCGACGCCCGCGATGTGCCCGGACTGCTCGCCGCCGAGGAGGTTGCCCGCGCCGCGGATCTCCAGGTCCTTCATCGCGACGTACATGCCCGCGCCCATCTCGGTGTGCTGGGCGATCGTCGCCAGCCGCTCGTGCGCGGTCTCGGTGAGCGGCTTCTCCGGCGGGTAGAGGAAGTACGCGTAGCCGCGTTCCCTGCCGCGGCCGACCCGGCCGCGCAGCTGGTGCAGCTGGGAGAGGCCGAAATTGTCGCCGCGCTCGACGATGAGCGTGTTGGCGTTGGAGATGTCGATGCCGGACTCGACGATCGTCGTCGAGACGAGCACGTCGAACTTCTTCTCCCAGAAGTCGACGACGACCTGCTCCAGCGCGCTCTCGCCCATCTGGCCGTGAGCGGTCGCGATCCGCGCCTCCGGGACGATCTCCCGCAGCCGCGCCGCCGCCCGGTCGATCGACTCGACCCGGTTGTGGATGTAGAACACCTGGCCCTCGCGGAGGAGTTCGCGGCGGACGGCCGCACCGATCTGCCGCTCCTCGTAGGGGCCGACGAACGTCAGCACCGGGTGGCGCTCCTCCGGCGGGGTGGTGATCGTCGACATCTCGCGGATGCCGGTGACCGCCATCTCCAGGGTCCGGGGGATGGGGGTCGCGGACATCGTCAGGACGTCGACGTTCGCGCGGAGCTTCTTCAGCTGCTCCTTGTGCTCGACGCCGAACCGCTGCTCCTCGTCCACGATGACCAGCCCCAGGTCCTTGAACCTGGTCTCGGACGAGAACAGCCGGTGCGTGCCGATGACGATGTCGACGGAGCCGTCCCGCAGACCCTCCAGGGTCGCCTTGGCCTCGGTGTCGGACTGGAAGCGGGAGAGGGCCCGGGTGACGACGGGGAACTGGGAGTAGCGCTCCGAGAAGGTCCCGAAGTGCTGCTGCACCAGCAGCGTCGTCGGCACGAGCACCGCCACCTGTTTGCCGTCCTGGACGGCCTTGAAGGCGGCCCGGACGGCGATCTCCGTCTTGCCGTAGCCGACGTCGCCGCAGATCAGCCGGTCCATCGGAACCGACTTCTCCATGTCCTCCTTGACCTCGGCGATGGTGGTCAGCTGGTCGGGCGTCTCCGCGTACGGAAACGCGTCCTCCAGCTCCCGCTGCCAGGGCGTGTCCGGGCCGAAGGTGTGCCCGGGCGCCGCCATCCGGGCACTGTAGAGCTTGATCAGGTCGGCGGCGATCTCCTTGACCGCCTTCTTCGCGCGCGCCTTCGTCTTCGTCCAGTCAGCCCCGCCGAGCCGGTGCAGCGTGGGCGCCTCGCCGCCGACGTACTTGGTGACCTGCTCCAGCTGGTCGGTGGGGATGTAGAGGCGGTCGCCGGGCTGCCCGCGCTTGGCGGGGGCGTACTCGACGAGCAGGTACTCGCGCGTGGCGCCCTGCACGGTGCGCTGCACCATCTCCAGGTAGCGGCCGACGCCGTGCTGCTCGTGGACGATGTAGTCGCCCGCCTCCAGGGTGAGAGGGTCGATCTGCTTGCGGCGGCGGGTCGGCATCCGCGCGCCGTCCTTGCCCGCGGCCTTCTGCCCGGACAGGTCCGTCTCCGTCAGGACCGCGAGCCTCAGGCCCGGGTCGATGAAGCCGTGGTCGATCGAGCCGCAGGCGACATGGACGACGGAGGGGGCGATCTCCCCGAGGTCCGCCTCCAGCCTGGCGGCGATCCCCTCGCCGCCCAGCACCTCGACGGTGCGGGACGCCGTGCCGTGGCCCTCGGTCACGAAGACCGTGCGCCAGCCGTCGGCGAGCCAGCCCTTGGTGTCGGCGAGCGCGCGGGCGGTGTCGCCCCGGTACGTCTCCGGGGCGTGCATCCCGAGGGTCAGGTTGTCGTCCGTCAGCTCCTCGTCCACGGCGAACGGCGACACGGACCACCACATCATGCCGAGCTCGCGCGCCCGGTTCCGTACGTCCGCGATCCCCCACAGCGAGGCCGCGCCGACGTCGATCGGCGCCTCGCCGCCGCCTGCCGAGGCGGCCCACGACGCCTGCAGGAACTCCTGTGACGTGGCCACCAGGTCCGCGGCCCGGGTACGGACCCGCTCGGGGTCGCACACCACGGCCATCGAACCCTTCGGCATGACGTCGAGCAGCAGTTCCATGTCGTCGACGAGGACGGGGGCGAGGGACTCCATGCCCTCGACCGCGATGCCCTCGGCGATCTTCCCCAGCAACTCGCCGAGCTCCGGATGGGCCTCGGCGAGGGCCGCGGCACGCCGCCGCACCTCGTCGGTGAGCAGCAGCTCACGGCACGGCGGCGCCCACAGCCCGTGCTCGGCGACCTCCAGCGAACGCTGGTCGGCGACCTTGAAGTACCGGATCTCCTCGACGTCGTCGCCCCAGAACTCGATCCGGAGCGGATGCTCCTCGGTCGGCGGGAAGACGTCGAGGATGCCGCCGCGCACGGCGAACTCGCCGCGCTTCTCCACCAGCTCCACCCGCGAGTACGCCGCGGCCGCGAGTCCCGCGACGACATCCTCCAGGTCGGCGGTCTGCCCGGTGCGCAGGGCCACCGGTTCCAGCTCCCCGAGGCCCTTGACCTGGGGCTGCAGCACCGACCGTACGGGCGCGACCACCACGCTGACCGGCCCGGCGGCCGGGTCGTCCGTGCGGGGGTGCGCGAGCCGGCGCAGTACCGCGAGACGGCGGCCGACGGTGTCGGAGCGGGGCGAGAGCCGCTCGTGCGGCAGGGTCTCCCACGAGGGGTAGTCCACCACCGTGTCCGGGTCGAGCAGCGACCGCAGCGCCGCGGCCAGGTCCTCGGCCTCGCGGCCGGTCGCGGTCACGGCCAGCACGGGCCGGGATGCCTCGCGGGCCAGTCCGGCCACGACGAAGGGCCGGGCGGCCGGCGGTCCGACCAGGTCGACGTGGGGCCGGTGACCGTCGCCCGCGGCTTTCACCGCTTCGACGAGGGCGGGGTCCTTGACGACGGCGTCGAGCAGACCGTGCAGGCTCATGAAGGGTTATCCGTCCGGGGTCCGTAAGGGGGTGGGCAACGCGAACAGCCCGACACGTCTGGGGTTCCCTGTGTCGAGGACCAGGGCCGGGCCGGGGATCTCCAGGGTACGCCCGCCGGAAATCCCGCGGGGCGGGTGAACCGGAGCCCGGCCCGGGCGGGTCCGCGACCCCCCGCAGCTACCTCGCCGGCGGCGAGCGGGCGGCGGTGGCGGTGGACGATCAGCCCGCCGGAGCCGACGGTCTCCGGCAGCCAGTCCCCCCGGCGACCGCTGACGGGCCTCCCCCCGGTGACCGGACCGCGAGCGGCGACGGCTCCGGCCCGGTGCGCGTGGAGGACGCTCACCGGGCCGGAGACCTCATCCTACGGACCGCCGCGGCCCTGATCAGGAATCAGGACTCCGGCGCTCGCCGGCGCGGGGCTGCTGCCGGGCGTCACCGTACTGACCGGTGTCCTGATCACCGACGACACCCCCAGCGGCCCGACCGCCGCGCCCTCGCCGGTGACGACATCTGCACACAGTACGCGGACAAGGCCGAGAAGGCGGATGGCCACGGCGGCCTTCTTCCGCGAGGTCCGAGGCGACGAGACGGGCCACCGTGACAGCTTCCGGGCGGCCACGACCGAACCGCTGAAGCCCACCGGACAGAAGTAGCGCCCGACGCCGCGGTGATCCCGCGCTGCGGGAGCACGGCACGAGACCCCGGCGGTGTGGCCGCCGGGGCCTCGTGCCGGCACGCCCACCAGTGATGGGAACGTGCATGGGCGTGGTCAGCGGAGGTCGAACCGGTCCAGGTTCATCACCTTGTCCCATGCCGCCACGAAGTCGCGCACGAACTTGTCGTCCGCGTCCCCGGCCGCGTAGACCTCCGAGATGGCCCGGAGCTGGGCGTGCGAGCCGAAGACGAGGTCGACCGAGGTGGCGGTCCACTTGACCTCACCTGTGGCACGATCCCGACCTTCGAACACGTTCTCGTCCGAGTCCGATGTCTTCCACTCCGTGCTCATGTCGAGCAGGTTGACGAAGAAGTCGTTGGTCAGCGCCTCGGGCCGGTGTGTGAGGAGCCCGTGGGGACACCGGCGGAAGCCGGTGTTAAGGCTACGCAAGCCACCGATCAGGACCGCCATCTCGGGAGCGGTCAGGGTCAGCAGGTTGGCGCGGTCGAGCAGGAGGGTCTCCGGCGACAGCTTCTCCTCTCCGTGGAGATAGTTGCGGAAGCCGTCCGCGCTCGGTTCGAGTACGGCGAACGACTCCACATCGGTCTGTTCCTGCGAGGCGTCCGTGCGCCCCGCCGCGAACGGGACCACGATGTCGTGCCCGGCGTTCTTCGCCGCCTGCTCGACGGCCGCACAGCCGCCGAGGACGATCAGGTCGGCGAGGGAGACCTTCGTGTCACCGGTCTGTGTGTGGTTGAAGTCCTGTTGGATCCGCTCGAGGGCCTGCACCGTCTGTGCCACCTCGGGCGTGTCGTTGACCTCCCAGTCCTTCTGCGGTGCGAGCCGGATCCGCGCCCCGTTGGCCCCGCCTCGCTTGTCCGTGCCGCGGAAGCTCGCCGCCGCCGCCCATGCGGTGGTCACCAGTTGGGAGACGGACAGTCCCGAAGCGAGGATCCCGGACTTGAGGGTGGCGACGTCGGTGTCCGTGACCAGGGGGTGATCGACCTCGGGGACAGGGTCCTGCCACAGCTGCGGCTCGGGCACCCACGGGCCGAGATAGCGCGAACGGGGGCCCATGTCGCGGTGCAGCAGCTTGTACCACGCCTTGGCGAACGCCGTCGCGAGCTCGTCCGGGTTCTCGTGGAAGCGTTTCGCGATCGGCGCGTAGACCGGGTCGACCTTCAGCGCGAGGTCGGTCGTCAGCATCATGGGAGCGTGCCGCTTGGCAGGATCGTGAGCGTCAGGCACGGTGTCTCGGGCCGATGGGTCCGTGGGGGTCCACTGCTTCGCGCCGGCGGGGCTCGTCGTCAGCTCCCAGTCGTACCGGAACAGGTTGTCCAGGTACCCGTTGTCCCACTGCGTGGGCCGGGTGGTCCATGCGCCCTCGAGTCCGCTGGTGAGCGCGTCGGCGCCGGTGCCGCTGCCGCATGTGTTCCGCCAGCCGAGGCCCTGCTGCTCGATGGGAGCGGCTTCGGGTTCCGGGCCGATGTATTCGGAACCGACCGCACCATGACACTTGCCGAACGTGTGGCCGCCGGCGATGAGAGCGACGGTCTCCTCGTCATCCATGGCCATGCGTCCGAAGGTCTCGCGGATGTCCCTGGCGGCGGCGACCGGGTCCGGGTTGCCGTCGGGCCCCTCTGGATTGACGTAGATCAATCCCATCTGCACGGCACCGAGAGGAGCGGCGAGTTCCCTGTCGCCACTGTAGCGTTCGTCTCCGAGCCAGGTGTCCTCAAGTCCCCAGAAGATCTCCTCGGGTTCCCAGATGTCCTCTCGCCCGAAGCCGAATCCGAAGGTCTTGAAACCCATGGATTCCATGGCGCAGTTGCCGGCGAATACGAGAAGGTCGGCCCAGGAGATTTTTCGACCGTACTTCTGCTTGACCGGCCACAGCAGGCGCCGTGACTTGTCGAGGCTGGCGTTGTCCGGCCAGCTGTTGATGGGGGCGAATCGCTGGGCGCCGCTGCCGCCGCCACCCCGGCCGTCGGCGATGCGATACGTTCCGGCGGAGTGCCAGCTCATCCGGATGAAGAGCGGTCCGTAGTGGCCGTAGTCGGCGGGCCACCAATCCTGGGATGTCGTCATCACCTCGAGAACGTCCCGCTTCAGCGCTTCGAGATCGAGGGTCGCGAACTCCTTCGCGTAGTCGAAGTCCTCGCCCATCGGGTTGGAGCGGTACGAGTGCTGGTAGAGAACCTGGAGGTCCAGCTGGTTCGGCCACCAGTCCTGGTTCGTCTTGGGCCGGGTCGGTTTGACGGACGGGGCGGGAATCGCCGGGCTCTCGCTCTCACTGCGGGACATGGCTGCCTTTCCTCCTGTCTCGGGCTTCCACCGGCCACCGCCCGGGGCGCCGAGAGTCCCTGAAGCGAAGCCCTTGCTCCACCTGGACCAAGGATCACCGCGGCAGGCCGACGACAGGGAAGAACCTGATGATTCCGTTTCAGTGTGCGCGGCTTGGCATCTGCATTTCCGGGAACCTCTCGCAGTTCGCACCGTCGAGCCGCCGACCTGCCGCGAGGCGACGGTCATGCCGGAACCACCCGAGTTTCCCGTCGTCATGGTCACCCACCGCGTAATGCACCGCTACGAGAACACGCGGGGGCATCGGCAACTTGTGTCCGCCCTGGAAACAGGGCGAAGCTCCACCATCCGCACGGCGGGAACCGACACAGCCACTCGCGACCGTCGCGAATATTCCGGATCAAGGAACCCATTTGGCCATACCATCACGCCATTCCCCAGACATCGAAACCACTGACCGAGCTCGTAGGTACGTTCATCCTCTTTTCGGTGATCGCCCTGTCCGCTCCGATCGGAGCACCGGCTCCGCTCGCCATCGGTGCCGCACTCATGGTCATGGTCCACACCGGTTGCAGTACTAATCGGTGGCGATGGCGTTGAGGACGTCCATCCGGCCGGCGCGGAACGCCGGCACCAGGGCGGCCGCCAGTCCCACGAACGCCGACCCGACGAAGACGTACAGGATCGTCGGCCAGGGGATGTCGAGGACGCCGAGGCCCTCCAGGGCGAGCAGCTTCTGCGCCGCGGTGCCCCAGCCCATGCCCAGGCCGAGGCCGAGCAGGGCGCCGAAGAGCGCGATGACGACCGACTCCAGGCGGATCATCCGGCGCAGCTGGCGGCGGGAGAGGCCGATGGCCCGCATCAGGCCGATCTCCCGGGTCCGCTCGACCACCGACAGCGCCAGGGTGTTCACGACCCCGAGGACGGCCACGATGATGGCGAGCGCGAGCAGCCCGTAGACGATGTTCAGCAGTTGCCCGACCTGGTTCTTCAGGTCCTGCTTGAAGTCGGTCTGGTCCAGCACCCGGTACTGCGGGTAGGGGGCGAGGGCGTCCTTGAGGTGCTGGTAGGCCTCCTTCTCCCCGCCCTCCTCGGCCTCGGCGAAAATCATGGTGTTCTTCGGCATCCGCTCGGGCGTGAAGTACCGCTCGGCGGTGCCGATGGCCATGTACATCGCGCCCTTGTCGACGTTGGTGTCGTCGGAGGTGACGGCCGCGACCCTCAGCTTCGCGGTCCCGCCGCCCCGGAACGCCACGGTCATCGTGTCGCCGACCTCCACACCGTGCTTCTCGGCGTAGGTCTCGCCGACGGACATGGCGTCCTCGCCGTACGCGGCCCGGAGTTCACCGGCGACCGTCTCGCGGCGCAGGTCCTGCGCGTACGTCGGGTCGGCGGCGACCAGCCACTCGTCGTCGGTGGACGTTCCGTCGGGGGCGGTGATGGTCGCCTTGACGCCCTTGTACTCGGTGACGTGGGCGATGCCGGGGACCTTCTCCAGGGCCTGCTGCGCCTGCGGCACGATGGGGCCGTTGGCGGACTGGACGATGAAGTCGGCGCCGACGGACTTGTCGAGTTCCTCGGTCGCCGAAGCGACCATGGACGAGCCGACGACGGACAGGCAGGCGACGAGCGCGAGGCCGATCATCAGCGCGGCGCCGGTGGCACCGGTCCGGCGCGGATTGCGCAGGGCGTTGCGCTCGGCCATCCTCCCCACCGGCCCGAAGGCCCTCAGGACGACCGCGCCGAGGACCCGCACGACACCGCCCGCCAGCAGGGGGCCGACGACGATGAAGCCGATGAGGCTGAGGACGACTCCGAGGCCGAGCCACATCGAGCCCCCGGCCGCCTCGTCGGCCCTCGCCGCCGCCCACAGGGCCGCGCCGCCGGCGCCGGTGAGCACCAGCCCGATGCCGCCCCGGACGAGTCCCGCCCTGCCGTCTGCAGGGGTGCCGGCGTCGCGCAGCGCGGCCATCGGGGAGACCTTCCCGGCCCGTCTGGCCGGGATGCAGGCGGCGAGGACCGTGACGACGACTCCGAGCACCAGGCCGATGACGGGCGTCGTCCACTTCACGGTCAGGTCCGAGGTGGAGAGGTTCATGCCCATCGACGACATGAGTTCCATCAGGCCGACGGCGAGCCCCACACCGGTGCCGATGCCGGCGAGGGAGCCGATGACGCCGAGGAGGAGCGCCTCGATGAGGACGGAACGGTTGACCTGGCGCCGGCTCGAACCGATGGCGCGCATCAGGCCGATCTCGCGGGTGCGCTGGGCGACCAGCATGGAGAAGGTGTTGACGATGAGGAAGACGCCGACCAGGACGGCGATCCCGGCGAAGCCGAGCATCGCGTACTTCATGACGTCGAGGAAGCCCGCGACGCCCTCGCGGCCCGCGTCCGCCGCCTCGGCCTGCGTCTGGAACCGGTACGTCCCGCCGGCGGCCTCGGCGACGTTCCGCTTCAGCCGCTCATGGCTCACCCCGGGTTCGGCGGTGACCGCGATGTGGGTGAACCGGCCAGTCCCGCCCAGGAGTTCCCGCTGGGCGGTGGCGGTGTCGAAGTAGACGACGGCCGCGCCGGGGTTGGTGACCTTGAACGAGGCGATCCCGGAGATCGTGGCCGTGAAGTCGCCGGTGACGGCGATGGTCCGCAGCTCGTCGCCGATCTCGAGGCCGTGCCTCCCGGCGGTGTCGGCGTCGACCATGACGTCGGTGGGGCCGCGCGGCGCGTGTCCGGAGGTGATCTCCATCGAACGCAGTTCGCCCCGTGTCCAGTTGCCGGCGATCGTGGGCGCGCCGTTGCCGGAGCCCATGTTCTTGTTGCGGGCGTCGACGACGGTGACGCTCATGGAGACGACAGCACCCTCGGCGGACTTCACACCCTCGGCCTTCTCCACCGCCGGCAGGAGCGAAGCGGGCAGTGTCTCGGGGCGGCCGCTCTGCGGGGTCCGGTCGTCGGTCCCGGCACTCCGGGGGCTGACGGTGACGTCGGCGGCGGTGACCGCGAAGAGCTTGTCGAAGGTGGTGTTCATCGTGTCGGTGAACACGAGCGTGCCGGACACGAACGCCACGGACAGCAGGACGGCGACGGCGGACAGCGCCATGCGCCCCTTGTGCGCGAGGAAGTTGCGCAGCGAGGTCTTGAGCACGGTCACGAGGTCCGTCCCCGGGCGTCGAAGTCCTTCATACGGTCGAGGACCTGCTCGGCGGTGGGATCGAGCATCTCGTCGACGATCCGGCCGTCGGCCAGGTACAGCACGCGGTCGGCGTAGGAGGCGGCGACGGGGTCGTGGGTGACCATGACGATGGTCTGGCCGAGCTCGTCGACGGACCGGCGCAGGAAGCCCAGGACCTCGGCACCGGCGCGGGAGTCCAGGTTTCCGGTCGGCTCGTCGCCGAAGATGATGTCGGGCCGTGCGGCGAGGGCGCGGGCCACGGCGACGCGCTGCTGCTGGCCGCCCGACAGCTGGTTGGGACGGTGCCCGAGCCGGTCGGCGAGCCCGACCGTCCCGACGACCCGGTCCAGCCAGGCTGCGTCCGGCCTGCGGCCCGCGATGTCCATGGGGAGCGTGATGTTCTCCAGGGCGTTGAGCGTGGGCAGCAGGTTGAACGCCTGGAAGATGAAGCCGATCCGGTCGCGGCGGAGCTGGGTGAGCTTCTTGTCCTTCAGCCGGGTGATCTCGGTCTCGTCGAGGTGGATCTCCCCCGAGGTGACGGTGTCGAGCCCGGCGAGGCAATGCATCAGCGTGGACTTGCCCGAGCCGGACGGGCCCATGATGGCGGTGAACCGACCCCGCGCGATGTCCACGTCGACGTGGTCGAGCGCGACGACGCGGGTCTCGCCGGATCCGTACGCCTTCACGACCTGTCGCGCTCGGGCCGCGACGGCCGTACTCCCTCCGGTACCCCCGTGCCTGGGAGTGGTCACAGCCGTTGTCACGGTAAGTCTCCTATGTCATTGAACGGCAAGAGATGGGCGCGCCGTGTGCGGTACGAGTGTGCGGGGAGGAACGGTCCCGGCGCGCTGGTGCGCAGCGCAATTCCCGGCGGGGGTTTTCCCCACCCCGGCGGCCCGGGGGCCGTGCCGCCGATGTGAGTCCACGTTAGGGAAGGCCGCGTGGCCTGCTCGTCCTCCACGGGGACGAACGGTCCCCGGCCGGGCGTGAGGAGATCCCCCTAGGGGTCCGCGACGCCGGACCGGCACCCGCCCCTGAGAGCGCACCCCTCCCCCGGTGCGAGCGTGAGGTGAGAGGGTGTGTCCCGCGGAGATACGTGCATAGGGAAGGGATCTCGATGGGCGGGGGCGGCGGCACGGGCGCGGACGGGACCGGCACGGGCGCGGACGGCCTGCCCGGGGAGGAGCCGGGACGCGGCGGTGGGGTCCGTCCGGGTGCCGACGGGCATCCCACGGCGGAGCAGGCCCGAAGCGGCGACGCGCGTCCGTGCGGGGGGGACCGCCCCTCGTCGGGGCGACGCGACGGAGCCCGTCCGCGCGCGGACGGCCACCCCGCGGCCGAGCCGCACCGCGCGCCGGGGCTCCCCGCAGGCACGGAACCGGCCTTCCCCTCGGGAGAGGCCGGGCCGGAGCACCGGTCAGCCGCCGGGCACCCGGGCGCACCGGATCCCGACCCGCGCGGAACCGGCGCCGGGGCGAGGGCGCGCGCCGAGGCGGCCGGGGCCCGTACCGCCGCTCCGCACGCCGGCGGCGGGCCCGGCGTCGATGCCGCGCACCACCGGAGGCCGGTGGTCGCCGCGCTGATGCTCGGGATGGGCCTCGCCGCCCTCGACGGCACGGTCGTGTCGACCGCCGTCCCCCAGATCGTCGGCGACCTCGGCGGCTTCTCGGTCTTCTCCTGGCTGTTCTCGGGCTATCTGCTCGCCGTCACCGTCACGCTCCCCGTCTACGGCAAGCTCTCCGACACCTTCGGCCGCAAGCCCGTGCTGGTCGCGGGCATCGTGCTGTTCCTGGCCGGCTCCCTGCTGTGCGCGGTCGCGTGGAACATGGCCTCGCTCATCGCCTTCCGTGTGGTCCAGGGGCTCGGCGGAGGAGCGCTGCAGGGCACGATCCAGACGATCGCCGCCGATCTGTACCCGCTGAAGGAACGGCCCCGCATCGTGTCGAAGCTGTCCACGGTGTGGGCGGTCTCGGCGGTTGCCGGCCCCGCGGTGGGCGGTCTGCTCGCCGCCTGGGCCGACTGGCGCTGGATCTTCCTGATCAACCTCCCCGTCGGGGGTGTCGCACTCTGGCTGATCTCCCGTCACCTCGTGGAGCCGGTACGGGACCGACGGCCGCGGCCCCGGGTCGACTGGCCGGGCGCGCTCACCGTCTTCCTCACCGGAACGCTGCTGCTCACCGCACTCGTGCAGGGCGGAGTGGCCTGGCCCTGGATCTCCGCGCCCTCGCTCGGCCTCCTCGGGGCGAGCGCGGCCTGCGCGGCGGCGACCGTGCTCGTCGAACGGCGCGCGGCGGAGCCGATCATCCCCGGCTGGGTGTGGCGGCGGCGCACGATCGCCGCGGTGAACCTGGCCCTGGGCGCGCTCGGGCTGCTGATGGTGGCCCCGACGGTGTTCCTGCCCACGTACGCCCAGTCGGTGCTCGGACTCGGCCCGATCGCGGCCGGGTTCGTGCTGTCCGTGATGACCCTGAGCTGGCCGGTCAGCGCGGCGTACTCGAACCGCCTCTACAACCGCATCGGCTTCCGCAACACGGCCCTCACCGGGATCGGCGCCGCGCTGCTCGTCCTGCTGGCGTTCCCGTTGCTGCCGTACCCGGGCGAGCCGTGGCAGCCGGCGCTGATCATGCTGCTGCTGGGGGCGGCACTCGGCTTCTTCCAGCTGCCGCTGCTCGTCGGTGTGCAGTCGACCGTGCCCTGGGCCGAGCGCGGGACGACGACGGCGTCCGTGCTGTTCTGCCGTCAGGTGGGACAGAGCGTAGGCGCCGCACTGTTCGGGGCGCTGGCCAACGCGGTTCTGGCGGCCCGCCTCGGCGGTGCGGGCGATCTGGACTCCGTCGCCCGCGCACTGGCGGACGGATCCTCGCACGACCGGTTGCGGCGCGCGGTGGCGGCGGCGGTCGATCTCGTCTTCGTCGGCGCCGCGGCGGCCGCGGCGCTCGCCCTGCTCGCGCTGCTGTTCGCACCGCGCAGGTTCCCGGTCCTCACGGAGCAGCGGCCGGACCTCTGACCTGGGGCTCTGACGTGTGCGGGGCGTGACACGACCGTTGCCAAACCTACATACCTCCTGGTCGGTAACCCTCTTACGCCAACCGTCTACCGACAAGTAACGTACGCGCTCCACGCCCCTGACACCCTCTCCCCCGCGCGCCCGCGCACGGGGGAGCCGGCCTCCCTCGGGCCGCCGCAAGGAGCAGCACGATGTCGTACGACCCCTACTTCCCCGATCCCCCCGGCCCGGCCAGGCAGCCCTGGCACGCGCCGCAACCGCCGCCCGACCGGGGGTACGGCGATCCGTTCGGCGACCCGTTCGGCGAGACGCCCGCCGCCCCGTACCCCTGCACCGAGCCGTCCGGCCACGTCCCGGACGACCGGCTGCCCCGGCTGCGCTCCGGCTACCGCAGGCTCCGCCGTGTCGCGACGCTCACCGCGCTCGGCTACTTCGTCCTCTTCCTCATCCTGTCCGGCTACGCACCCGACCTGATGACCGACGGCATCAGCGGCGGTCTCACCACCGGCGTACTACTGGGCCTCCTCACCCTGCCCGTGGCCCTGGCCGCCATCACGGCCTACGAGCGCATCGCCCGCCGCCGGGTCGACCCGCTCGCCGCGACCATCCGGGCCGCCCACGAGGAACGGCACGCCACGACGCCCGCGGACCGGCAGGGCGTACGGCATCGCCCCGGCGGCTCCACCTGGGACCGGCCCACGGGAGGCATGCGCATATGAGCGGCTTCAACTCCGACGCCCAGACCATGTCCTTCGTCGCGTTCATGGCCGTCATCACCGTGACGCTGCTGCTGTGCGTGATGACCGGACCCGACCGCGACGACCTGGACGAGTTCTACACCGGCTACCGCTCCCTGTCTCCGATGCAGAGCGGTCTCGCCATCGCCGGCGACTACATCTCCGCGTCGACCGTGCTCGCCACCATCGGCGTCATCGCCCTCGTCGGCTACGACGGCCTCACCCTCGCCCTGAGCACCGTCCTCTCCCTGGTGCTGATGATGTTCCTGCTCGCCGAACCCCTGCGGAACGCGGGCCGGTTCACCATGGGCGACATCCTCACCCGCCGCACCCCCGGCCCGGCCGTGCGCATCGCCGCCTGCGCGGTCACCCTCGCCGCGCTGCTGCCCCTGGTGGTCTTCCAGCTCGCGGGCGCCGGCGACCTGCTCGCCTTCGTCCTCGGCTTCGACGCCGAGGGATTCAAGACCGGCGCGATCGTCTTCCTCGGTGTGCTGATGATCTCGTACGCGGCCATCGGGGGAATGAAGGGCACCGCCTTCATCCAGATCGTCAAGACCGTCGTGCTGCTCGGCTCCGCCACCGCCATCGCCGTACTCGTACTGGACCGCTTCGACTTCAGCCTCCCCGGGCTGCTCGACGCGGCCAAGAAGGGCAGCGGGGCGGGCGACCTCTACCTCACCTCCGGGCTCCAGTTCGGCGGCGACGAGATCGACATGATCAGCGCCCAGCTCACGGTCGTGCTCGGCGCGGCGGTACTGCCGCACATCACGATGCGCATGTTCACCGCCCGCAGCGCCACCGCCGTGCGGCGCTCGATGTCCTGGGCCGTGTCCACCGTGGTCGTGACCTGCCTGCTCCTCGCCCTCATCGGCTTCGGCGCGGCCGCGATCGTCGGCCACAAGGACCTGGTCCTCGCCGACCCCCAGGGCAAGACCGCGTTCCTGCTGGTCAGTCAGGCCGTGCTGGGCGCGGACGCGAACACGCTGGAATCCCTCGTGTTCACCACCGTCGCAACGGCGATCTTCCTGACCCTGCTGGCCTCGGTCGCCGGGATCACCCTCGCCTGCGCCAACACCCTGGCGCACGACCTCATCGCCCACGGACTGCGTCGCACGACCGTCTCGCACACCGCCGAGATGGCCATCGCCCGCGGCGCCGCGGGCGCCGTCGGCCTCCTCGCCATCGCGCTCGCGGCCTTCGTCCAGGACTGGAATCTCCAGGCACTGGTGACGCTGTCCTTCTGCATCGGCGCGTCCGCGGTCGCCCCCGCGCTCGTCTTCAGCATGTTCTGGCGCCGCTACACCCGCCAGGGTCTGCTGTGGACGCTGATCGTGGGCGCCGGCACCGCGATCCTGCTGATGACCGGCAGCAACCTGGTCTCCGGCTCGCCGCAGTCCGTGTTCCCCGACCACGACTTCAACTGGTTCCCGTACACCACCACGGGTCTGGTGTCGGTCCCCGCCGGCTTCCTCGCCGGCTGGTACGGCAGCATCCGCGCCCCGCGCGAGGCGTCCGCCCAGCGCGAGCGGTACGCCGAGATCGAGCCGGTGATCCTCGCCGGGGCGACGACGGGCCACGGCGACCGCTCCTGACCCCGCTCGACCGGACCCGGACCGTCCGCCGCTCCCGGGGGGAGGGGCGGACGGTCCGGGTCCGGGGGCCTCCGGCCGGCGGTTCCGGGGCGGCCCGAGCGGGGGCCGTTGCGGAGGCGTTCCGACCGGCCGTTCCCGGGAGCGGCATGTGCGGGGCGGATCCGCGGCGAAGACGGGTCCGGGGCGCCCCGGACCGGACGGAGGGCGGCCCGGGGGCCACGGCGGCCCGCGGCACCCGCCCGCAGCGCCGGGTCCCGACCGCCTCAGGCCGCGGGAAGCCGGTCAGTCCCGCGAAGGCGGCCGTTCCGTGAGGCTCGCCAGGCCCTCGCGGATGTGGTCCAGTTGCGCGTGGATCTCCTCGGCGCGCTGCACATGGTCACGCAGCACCCGGTCCGTCTCCCGGGAGGCACGCGCCGCCCGCACACCGGCCTCCTCCACGACACGCGCCGCCAGCGCCCGCGCCTCCTCCTGGCCGCGGCGGGCCGAATCCTCCGCCTCGGCGAACGCGCACAGCGCCTCCGACAGCCGGGCCTGCGCCCGCGCGATGAGCCCCCCGTAACGCTCCGCCGACTCCGCGTCCCGCGCCGACAGTTCCCGCTCCGCCTCGTAGCGGCGGGACACCCGCATCCGGTCGAGTTCCTTGAGCATCCCCGCCGCACGGCACCTGGACGCCTCCAGAACGGCCATCGCCTCACCACGCTCCGCCGCGGCCTCCACCCGGGCGGCGTCGCGCAGTTCCTCCGCCGTGGCGCGCGCCGACAGGATCATCCGCCGCGCCCGCGAGTCCGCCTCCTCGCACGTCCGGCCCGCCCGCACCGCCGCCAGCTCCCGCACCCGGCGCGCCTCGGCCTCCGCCGCCTCGCACACGGCCCGCGCCTCCTCCCGCGCGGTCGACAGCACGGCCGCCGCCTCCTTCTCCGCCAGGTCGAGGACCTCCTGGGCACGCGGCCCGAGCGGTTCGTACGTCGGCGGACCCAGCGCCTCGGCGAACTGCCGCAGCGACACCGCCTCGGCCGCGAGCTCCTCCACCACCCGGGTCAACCGCGCCGCCCGCCGCCACGCGTCGTCCCGCTCCCGCGTCAGCGCCTCGACGTACCGGTCGACCTGGTCCAGCCGGTAGCCGCGGCCTCGTACGGTGACGAACCCTCCATGAGCCGATCCCGCATTCATCCCTGGACTCCTCTCGGAGCGGTCGACGCGGGAACATCGTGCTGGATCGCGGGGAAGCACCCATGACGCGACACTCCGCCACAGGGAAGCGGGCACCCGACCGGAAAGGCAGATCGGGCGCCCTACGGCGCACGCTCCGGCGCACGGACGATGCCCGCGCCGTCGCCACAACGGCTCCGCGGAGGACGCCGGCAGCCGCGAGCACCCTCGTCACCCCGTCGGCGGCCGTCAGCCGACGACGGCATGCGGGCATGACCGCCGAATGGGCTCGGCGGCCCCGCCGCCGAGCGGCGTTCAGCGAATCAGATCAGTCCGTCCCACATCTGCTCCAGCAGCACCGACCACCAGCTCTCCGGTGACGACAGCGCCGCCGGGTCCAGCGCGGCGATCTGTGCCTGGAAGTCGACCGTCCAGCGGCCCGCCTGCTCGGGGTTGAGCCCGAAGCGCAGCCGCCACATCCGGCCGAGCAGCGCCAGCGAGCGGGTGAACTCCGGCAGCCCGCTGTTCACGAACTGGGGCGCCATCGGCTGCCCGCCGGGCCCTCCCTCCACCGGCACCGCCACGATGTGCGCGGTCCCGTACTGGACACAGATCGCCCGGCCGAAGTCGGTGCCCACGACCAGGTACGAGCCCGCGTCCGACGCCGGCTGCACCTGCCGCTGCGCGGCGAGCTCCGCCAGTGTCGGCACCACCGGCTGGGCCGGCTGCGCCCAGAAGAACGGCCCGAAGTCCGCCGGGAGACCCGCCCACACCAGCGTCCGCGCGACGATCTCCGGCACGCCCTGACGGGACACGGCCCGCTGGTCGAACCGGCAGATGCCCTGCGGCCCGAACGACCCCAACAGCTCCTGTGCGACGCCCTCCGGAGGAATGGGCGGAGCCGGCGGTACCTGCGGCAGCGGCGCGCGCACCGGAGCGGGCCGCGCCGGGCCGTCCGCGACCTGGTGCAACTCGCCCTGGTGGGTCAGCAGCTGCCGCATGCCGCCCTGCCTGCTCGCGTGGTCCTTGCCGTACGGGGCGATGCTCGTGATCCGGGCCTGCGGCCAGGTCTCCCGGATCATCCGGGCGCAGTAGCCACCGGGCAGCTCGCAGGACTCCAGCTCCGTGTGGAGCTCGAGCACCTGGTCGCTGGGGACGTTCATGGCGCGCAGCTCGTGGAAGATCTGCCACTCCGGGTGCGGTGTACCCGGCGCCGAACGGCGGATGAGCTGCTGCTCGGAGCCGTCGGGCGCGCGGTAGCGCAGCACGGCCTGGTAGCCCGGGCCGACGGTCGGCACAGCGGCCGGCGACTGCTGCGGATAGCCGTACGCGGGCTGCGGGCCGGGCGGCACCGGCCCCGGAGGGCCGGGCGGCTGCGGTGCCCCGGGGCCCAGCGGACTCGGGTTCGCCAGCATCGTCGCCGCATGATGCACCCCACCCGGCGGCGTACCGGGAACCCCCGGCGGACCAGGAGGCTGCGGAACACCCGCACCGGCCGGACCCGCGTCCCGCCCCGGACCAGAACCCGCACCCGGACCGGAACCCGGACTCGGGTTCGCCAGCATGGTCGCCGCATGATGCACCCCACCCGGCGGCGTACCGGGAACCCCCGGCGGACCAGGAGGCTGCGGAACACCCGCACCGGCCGGACCCGCGTCCCGCCCCGGACCAGAACCCGCACCCGGACCGGAACCCGGACTCGGGTTCGCCAGCATGGTCGCCGCATGATGCACCCCACCCGGCGGCGTACCGGGAACCCCCGGCGGACCAGGAGGCTGCGGAACACCCGCACCGGCCGGACCCGCGTCC
>NZ_JASHLT010000031.1:48250-81667 GCF_030056615.1 Streptomyces sp. HNM0645
CCCGGCGGCGTACCGGGAACCCCCGGCGGACCAGGAGGCTGCGGAACACCCGCACCGGCCGGACCCGCGTCCGGCGGCTGCGGTCCGTCCGGGCCGAGCCGGGAAACCATCTGCGTGGGCACGTAACCGCCCGCCGACGCAGCGGGCCCCGACGGAGGCGGCGTCGCACCGGGCCGCCCGCCCGGAACGCCGGGCGCACCCGGGGGCGGCGGAGGCACCGGCCCGGAGACGCGCGCACCGCGCGGCGGCACCGTGGCCTTGCTCGTCGCGGCGTCCGCGATGTCCCCCGCCGAATGCGGCGCGGGAGTGCCCGGAGGCGGCGTGGCGGCCGCGCCGGCAACACGGTCCTGGGGGTCGAGGGCGGGCGACACCGCGGTACGCGGCAGCCGGCTCCCGCCCGACATGAGCGCTGTCGGCGCGTCCGCGCCCACCGCGGGCGGCGGGGTGTCCTCGTCGTCCGCACCCGCCAGCGGCGGCGCGAACACCGTCGCCGGCAGCTCGACGGAACCGTCGTCCTCCGAGCCGGCGTTCGTGTCCGTCCCGGCCCACGGCGTCGCCCCCGCGGGCACCGCCGACACCCCGTCGGAAGCGGCCGGCTCGTGCTCGTCCCCACCGGTCCCGCCCCGCGGGCGGCCCTCGCCCGGGGCGGCCGCACCGTCGACCCCTGCGGCAGGCGTCTGCGGCGAACCCGAGGCGGAAGCCGCCGCCGCACCCGGCCACGCACTCCCGCCCACGTGCGAACCGCCGCTCGTGGCGCCCGGCGGCACCGCGGCACCCGGCCCGGACCCGGCGGGAGCAGCCGCACCGGCCACTCCGGCGGCAGAGGTCCCCGGAGACGCGGAAGCCGCCGCACCCGGCCACGCACTCCCGCCCACGTGCGAACCGCCGCTCGTGGCGCCCGGCGGCACCGCGGCACCCGGCCCGGACCCGGCGGGAGCAGCCGCACCGGCCACTCCGGCGGCAGAGGTCCCCGGAGACGCGGAAGCCGCCGCACCCGGCCACGCACTCCCGCCCACGTGCGAACCACGGCCGTTCGTGACGGCGCCACCGGTCCCGTCCTGGGGGCGCCCCGCGTCCTGCGCCGGCTGCACGGCGCCGGCACCCGCCGGGGTGTCCGTCGAGGACGTACCCGCCGCCGGCGCGCCCGCGCCACCGCGCGAACCCCGCTGATCCGGAATGCCCAGCCTGTCCGCCGCGTCCTGCAGCCATTCCGGCGGACTCAGCAGGAACGACGTCTGGTTCAGATCGATCCGCTCCGGCGGCGCCGCGGCCGGAGCCGCGCCCGCCCCGGGAACGCCGTACTCCTCCTCGTAGCGGCGGATCACCTCACCGACCGGCAGCCCCGGCCACAGCGTGGCCTCCCCGCTGTCCCGGGCGATCACCATCCGCTGCCGGCCGCCGTCCGACGTCGGCCCCTCCGGACGGTCCTCCGCCCACACCACGAAACCCAGCTCGAACTCCCGCACCCGCACCTCGCGGTGCTGGTACGCGGGCACATCGCCGTTGACCCACTCCTCCGCGCGCTCCTGCGCCTGCGCGAACGTCACCATCGAGAAGCTCACTCCCCCACCGGGACGGCACGAGCGAAGCCGCCGTCCACCATCAGGTTCGCCACGGTCTCCAGCTCCGGCGGATTCCCCGCCAGCCGTCCCAGGAACACGTCGAAGTCCTCACCGCACGGCAGCAGCAGGTGCTCCACCCGCTCCGTCACCGTCAAGCCGTCCCGGTCCCGTGCATCGTCGTACGCGCAGAACCACACCGAACCGACGTCCGCACCTCGGACCTTGACCGCCAGCAGCCCGCCCTGGACGAAACCGACGCCCAGATAGTCCTTCGTCAGATGGTCCCGCAGACACTTGTTCACGTACAGCAGGTCGTTGACCGCCGCCTCCTCACGCACCGTGAAGAACGGCTGGTCCACCAGCAGCCCCAGCTCCGCGTCGAGCGCCGCGCCCACCGGCGCGCACCCACCGGCCGCCTTCAGGAACGAGCGGTACGCACCCGGCAGGCGGTACCCCAAGTCCTCCTCCACACCGAGCAGTTGCTGCTCCGACACCGACACCGCACCCTTCGGCAGACCGAAGTGCGCCGGCCGCGTCTCCTGCAGCGGACGCGTCCCGCGCTTCCCGTGGTCCACCGCGGTCGTCGCCACACCGCCGTGATGCCTCAGCAGCGCCTTCACCTCGACCGGCACCAGCTCCAGCCGACGGCTCCCCGCCACGTGGTGCCACGTCCATCCGTGCGGTGTCGCCACCGGCGGAATCGTGTCCCACAGCTCATGGCCCGTCGCGGCCAGAGCCGCGTTCGCCGACACGTAGTCCGTCAACCGCAGTTCGTCGACGCCGAAACCCTCCGGGGGCTCGGCGACCTCCGCCGCCGCCCGCGCATACGGCGAGAAATCCGGAAAACCACGCTCATCCACCCGGACACCCATAGGATGCCGAGCAGCCCTCACCGGATCCGGGAAGTGAACGACCTGCCCGGCGTAGGCCGCGTTCGGCGGCACTGCGATCTCCCGGCCCCGGGGGCCGGGAGGTGCCCCCAGCCCGATCCGACCTGTCGTCATGGCGGTATGCCCCCTGCTGCGTCCGGCTGGTTCACCACAGCCTAAGCGGTGGGGTGACAACGGCCATCGCCCCTCCGCTCCCGTAACGAACCGTCACGCCCGTGTGACCCTCAGCCCAAGACGGAACGACACGGCCGCACGTTTCACCCACCCCGCTTCCGCACCACCCGCCCCATTTGGCAGGCTGTCCCCGCAACTCGGGGGATTGCAGGGAGGGACAACAGCACCATGCACACGGCACCGCAACCGTCGCCATCAGCCACGACAGGCGATCCCAGGCTCAACTGGAGCACCGCGGAGGCCGCAGCACGCCCGCCCGTACTCCGCTTCCGCCGCGACGGAATCCTGCCCACCGTCGCCGCCGCGCTCTCCGTCCGCGGCGCGACCTTCACCTGCACCGCGGCCAAGGGCGACCAGGCCCCCACTCTCCACCCGCTCGTCCAGGACTTCCTCGACACCCTCACCAGCGGCCAGCGCGAACGCTTCACCGGACGGTGTCCCGAAGCCATCCTGCTCTCCCGCCACATCGGCGCCACCGACGCGGCACGCTCCAAACGCGCCCAGCGCAAACCCCTCACCCCCGGCGAAGCCCGGCGCTCCCTCAAGCACGCCAAACTCACCACCCGGCGCATCCGCGAGGACGGCGACCCCCTCCACGGCAGCTACGCCGCCCCCTGCCGCTCCTGCACGGCGATGCTCGCCCACTTCGGCGTACGCACCGTCGACCCCACCCAGAACGAGAACGGCTGAACGCACACACATGCCCGACCACCCCCTCAGCACCACCCGCTTCCCCGTCGCCGTCGACGCAGCCCTGCGCGACGCGGGATGGCAACCCGGCCGCTGGGACATCAAACTCGCCGAACACTGGGCCGACACCCTGCGCGCCCACGTCTCCCCCGGCGGCCACCGGCACACCGTCTTCCCCGCGGCCGTCGAGGCCTGGGCCGAGTTCGGCTCCCTCCGCATCACCCCGCCCGGACCCGGCCGCCAGACCGCACCGACGGCCCTCCGCATCGACCCCCTCGCCGGACTCCACCTCGCCCGTACCCTCAGCGACCTCGGCCGCGCCCTCGACACCGAGATCGCGCCCCTCGGAGAAGAGGGCGACGCTCAGGCCGTCCTCGCCATCGACACCGAAGGGCGGGTGTACAGCGTCGACCACACCGGCGACTGGTACCTCGGCCCCGACCTCGACCAGGCGTTCGTCACACTCGTCAACGGCAACCAGCCCGCCCGCCTCACCACGTCCTGAGACCCGCCCCCGCGACACGGGGCTCCGCAACCCCCTGGGGCACCACAACCCCGGGGCAGCGCAAACATGAGGGCAGCGCAAGCACAGGGCACCGCGGCGGAGAGCGGAGTACAACACCGAGGTCCGGCGAGGGCGACCACTCCCGCCGGACCACCACGGCACGGAACACCGGCGCACCGGCCCAGCAGAGCGCCTGACCGGCCGGCCCCTTCTCCCGGGCACACCGGACCGCCACGGAAGCCCGGAACACCGGGCCACCACCGCCCGTGAAGCCGAAGAGCGCCCCGCGGACGCTCACACCACCGACGACTCCATCGGCAGTACCGCCGACACCCGGAAACCGCCCCCGTCCGTCGGCCCCGACACGAACACACCGCCCAGCGCCGACACCCGCTCCCGCATACCCACCAGGCCGTTGCCCCCGCTCGGCAGATCCGCGTCCGCCGCACCCCGCTCCGACGGACCGTTCTCGACCTGCATCGCGATCTCCGCATCACGGTGGGCGACCCGCACCCACGCCTTCGCACCCGCCGCGTGCTTGTGCACGTTCGTCAACGCCTCCTGCACCACCCGGAACGCCGTCTGCTCCACCTCCGGCCGGTACCCGCGCGACTCGCCCTGCACCGAGAGTTCGACCACCATTCCGGCCAGCCGCGACTGCTCGACCAGCGAGCCGATATCCGCCAACGACGGCCCCTCGGCCGTCACCGCGGCCTCAGCGGCCTCAGCGGCCTCAGCGGCGGCCGCGGCCGCCGCCCCCACCGCCGCCAACGGCACCGGCTCGGCCGCCGCCCGCGCCGCGACCTCCTCGCCCGACCGCAGCACGCCCAGCATCTCGCGCAACTCCGTCAACGCCTGCCGGCCCATGTCCCCCACCAGGGCCGCGTTCTTCACCGCCTTCTGCGGATCCTTCAACGCCACCGCCTGCAACGCCGCCGCATGCACCACCATGAGACTCACCCGGTGCGCCACCACGTCGTGCATCTCCCGCGCGATCCGCGTCCGCTCCTCCGTACGCGCCCACTGCGCCTGCTGCTCCGCTCGGTCGGCCAGCAGGGACAACTCCTGCTCCAGACTGACCGCACGCTCCCGCAGGCTCTCCATCAACCGCCGCCGCGCCCCCACGTACAGCCCCAGCAGCAGCGGCGGAGCGGTCAGTCCGATCGACATCACGACCGACACCACCGGCACGTACCAGGGACCAGGATCGAAATCGGCCGTCGCCACGTCCTGACGCGTCCTGACGAACGTGACGATCAGCGTCCCCAGCAACGACATCCCCGCCAGCGCCGCGATCACCCGCCGCGGTGCCTCCGAGGCGGCGAGCGTGTACAGCCCGACGATCCCCATCAGGAAGCCCATCTCGGCCGGCGTGATCGCGATCGACACCAGCACCACGGCGACCGGCCAGCGCCGGCGCAACACCAGCACCGCCCCGGCGAGCAGCCCGAAGACCACCCCCACCGGAACGGGCAGCGCGGCCGTCTCCGAGAACCGCACCCCCTCAAGCGCGCACTCCGCCGCGGACACGAGGCCGAGCCCCACGTCCAGCACCGCACTCCGCCGCCGCCCCCACCACAGCAAGCTCCGCGGCGACGCGTCGTCCGCAGAGTCCTGGTGTGCCCCCGTTGTGGTCATGTCTCCCAGACTACGAAAGCGGTCGAGCGATTTTCCGGCGGCTTCCACAGCACGGAACGTGATCGAACAAGGTCACAACCGCGACGACCACTCGAACAGGTGAATCAACCACATCCTCGACCCGGATGCTCGCATTCCGGACGAGCCTGGGCACATGACCTCCTCAACCGGTCCGTACGCCGGCTTCGAAGGCCTCCGCAGGCAGGTGAACGCGCTTCGCACGGCTCGACCCGGTCGGCGTCGAGAGGACTCGCCCGAGGTTTCACGTGATGATCCACGAGCCGACCGAGGCGCACACCGCAGAGCGGTACTGGGCCGACCTCGTCGGGGCGGACGTCGCAACGTTCGGCAAGACCGCGCTCAAGCGGCACGACCCGAAGACCGTCCGCAAGAACGTGTGCACGCACCACCGGGGTTGCCTCGTCATCCAGGTCCGGCAGAGCGCCGAGCAGTACCGTCGCATCGAAGGCCGACGGTACGGCATAGTAGGGGCTGCGTCCGCAACCGATCCAGCAAGTCGGACATAGCGGCAATCCCGGGTCGTCTAAGGGCAAGACGTCAGATTTTGGTTCTGATCATGGGGGTTCGAGTCCTCCCCCGGGAGCAAACGCGCTAAGTGCGGGGCCTGACCTCACAGTCAGGCCCGCACTTATTTCACGCCTGTATGCCCCCGGTATCCTTCGGGTGTCCACCACCCGAAGCCGAAGGGCATTCCCGTGAGCGCCAACCGCCCGGCCGCCGTCGTCGTCCTTGCAGCGGGTGAGGGCACCCGCATGAAGTCGAAGACCCCCAAGGTCCTGCACGAGATCGCCGGGCGCTCGCTCGTCGGGCACGTCGTGTCCGCCGCCCGTGAGCTCGAGCCCGAGCAGCTCGTCGTGGTCGTGGGACATGCGAGCGAACACGTCAGGGAACATCTCGCGGCGCACTACGAGGGGACGCGCACGGCGTTCCAGGCGGAGCAGAACGGCACGGGCCACGCCGTGCGGATGGCTCTGGAGGAGCTGGGCCAGGCCCCGGACGGCACGGTCGTGGTCGTGTGCGGTGACACTCCCCTTCTTTCCGGCGAGACGCTGTCGGCGCTCGCCGCGACGCATGCGGCCGACGGCAACGCCGTGACGGTGCTGACGGCGGAGGTCCCGGACTCGACGGGGTACGGCCGGATCGTGCGGGACGCCGCCACGGGTGCGGTGACCGCGATCGTGGAGCACAAGGACGCCTCCGAGGTCGAGCGGGCGATCAAGGAGATCAACTCGGGTGTCTTCGCGTTCGACGGCCGACTGCTGGCGGATGCGCTGGGCAAGGTGCGTACGGACAACAGCCAGGGCGAGGAGTACCTGACGGACGTGCTCGGGATCCTGCGCGAGGCGGGGCACCGGGTGGGTGCGTCGGTGGCCGGGGATCACCGGGAGATCCTGGGGATCAACAACCGGGTGCAGCTCGCGGAGGCGCGCCGGCTGCTGAACCAGCGGCTGCTGGAGCGGGCGATGACGGCCGGCGTGACGGTGGTGGATCCGGCGTCGGTGCTGGTGGACGTGACGGTGACGTTCGAGCGGGACGCGGTGGTTCACCCGGGTACGCAGTTGCTGGGTGCGACGCATGTGGCGGAGGACGCCGAGGTGGGTCCGAACACGCGGCTGCGGGACACGGTGGTGGGCCGTGGAGCGCGGGTGGACAACACGGTGGCGGACCGCGCGGTGATCGGCGAGTCGGCGTCGGTGGGGCCGTACACGTATCTGCGCCCTGGGACGGAGCTCGGCCCGAAGGCCAAGGCGGGTACGTACGTGGAGATGAAGAACGCCTCGCTCGGCGAGGGCACGAAGGTGCCGCATCTGTCGTACGTGGGTGACGCGACGATCGGTGAGTACACGAACATCGGTGCCGCCTCGGTGTTCGTGAACTACGACGGTGAGGCGAAGCACCACACCACGATCGGCTCTCACTGCCGGACGGGGTCGGACAACATGTTTGTTGCTCCTGTCACAGTCGGGGACGGCGCGTACACCGCGGCGGGCTCGGTGATCACGAAGGATGTGCCTCCGGGTTCGCTGGCCGTGGCCCGTGGCCAGCAGCGGAATATCGAGGGTTGGGTGGCGCGGAAGCGTCCGGGGAGCGCGGCTGCGCAGGCGGCTCAGGCCGCGGGCGAGGCCGTGGAACGCGAAGGCTGACCAGGAACGGGTGCGTCAATCTCGGCGTACCGTGATACCTGCACACGATTCGGCTGGCTCGCCGCAACCAGGGACGGGCGGATCAGCAGCAGAGAACACGTCTGAGGAGACAGTGCTGTGACCGGGATCAAGACGACCGGCGAGAAGAAGCTGATGCTCTTCTCCGGCCGCGCCCACCCCGAGCTGGCCGAGGAGGTCGCCCATCAGCTGGGTGTCGGCATCGTGCCGACGAAAGCCTTCGATTTCGCCAATGGTGAGATCTACGTCCGTTTCCAGGAGTCGGCGCGTGGCGCGGACTGCTTCCTGATGCAGAGCCACACGGCTCCCATCAACAAGTGGATCATGGAGCAGCTGATCATGATCGATGCTCTGAAGCGGGCCTCCGCGCGGAGCATCACGGTGATCCTGCCGTTCTACGGTTACGCCCGTCAGGACAAGAAGCACCGCGGCCGTGAGCCGATCTCGGCGCGCCTGGTGGCGGATCTGATGAAGACGGCCGGTGCGGACCGGATCCTCACGGTGGATCTGCACACGGACCAGATCCAGGGCTTCTTCGACGGTCCGGTGGATCACCTGTTCGCACTGCCGCTGCTGGCCGACTACGTCGGTGCGAAGGTCGACCGCTCGAAGCTGACGGTGGTGTCCCCGGACGCCGGCCGGGTGCGAGTGGCGGACCGCTGGTGCGACCGTCTGGACGCGCCGCTGGCGATCGTCCACAAGCGCCGCGACAAGGACGTGGCGAACCAGGTGACGGTCCACGAGGTCGTGGGCAACGTCGAGGGCCGGGTCTGCGTCCTGGTCGACGACATGATCGACACCGGCGGCACGATCTGCGCGGCCGCGGAGGCGCTGTTCGCGCACGGTGCGGAGGACGTCATCGTGACGGCCACGCACGGTGTGCTGTCGGGTCCCGCCGCGGACCGGCTGAAGAACTCGAAGGTGAGCGAGTTCGTGTTCACGAACACGCTGCCGGACCCGGGCAATCTGGAGCTGGACAAGATCACGGTCCTGTCGATCGCGCCGACGATCGCGCGTGCGGTGCGTGAGGTCTTCGAGGACGGCTCGGTGACGAGCCTGTTCGAGGAGCAGTAGCCGACGGGCGGCAGGACCGCGCGATCGGAGATCGATTTAGGCTGCGGCCTCCCTGCGGGTAGACTCATCGGGTTGCTCGGCGAGGGAGGCCGTACCCGTTTCGGTACGGCGGTCCGTTATCGACGCGCTCTTCGTAGCAGGCCAGTCGTGGCCGGGTGACTGTTCATGTTCGTCACCGCATACGAGGAGTGCACATGTCCGAGGTGAAGATTTCCGCGGAGCTCCGCAGCGAGTTCGGCAAGGGCGCCGCCCGGCGCATCCGTCGCGACAACAAGGTTCCCGGCGTTCTCTACGGTCACGGCTCGGACCCGGTCCACGTGACGCTGCCGGGCCACGACCTGCTGCTGGCGCTGCGTACCCCGAACGTCCTGCTCGCGCTGGACATCGAGGGCAAGAAGGAGCTGGCCATCCCGAAGGCGGCGCAGCGCGACCCGCTGAAGGGCTTCCTGGAGCACGTGGACCTGCTGCTGGTGAAGCGCGGCGAGAAGGTCACGGTCGAGGTTCCGGTGCAGGCCGAGGGCGAGCTGGCCCCCGGCGGCAACCTGCTGGAGCACGTGCTGAACGCGCTGCCGGTCGAGGCCGAGGCCACCCACATCCCCGAGTCCTTCGCGGTGTCCGTCGAGGGCCTGGAGGCCGGTGCCTCCGTCCACGCCAAGGACATCGAGCTGCCGAAGGGCGTCTCCCTGGCCGTGGACGAGGACGCCGTCGTGCTGCAGGTCCTGGCCGCGCAGGCCGAGGAGCCGGCCGGCGAGGCCGAGGAGGGCGAGGAGGGCGAGGCCGTGGCCGCCGAGGGCGCCGAGGCCTGAGCCGTACGCTCTGCTTGACGGGGTGGCGGGCCGCGCGGCCCGCCACCCCGTTCTCTGTTTTTCGGACTCGTTTGCGGACTCGAGGAGACGTTCATGACGACGGTCGACGCCGGCGCGCCCTGGCTGGTGGTGGGGCTGGGCAATCCGGGGCCGGGGTACGCGGGGAACCGCCACAACGTGGGGTTCATGGTCGCGGACCTGCTCGCGGAGCGGATGGGCGGGAAGTTCAAGCGGGCGGCCAAGGCGCAGGCGCAGGTGGTGGAGGGCCGGATCGGTCCGGCCGGTCCGGGAAGCCGGCGGGTGATCCTGGCGAAGCCGATGTCGTACATGAACCTTTCGGGTGGTCCTGTGGTGGCGTTGCGGGACTTCTACAAGGTTCCGACGGCGCACGTGGTGGCGGTGCACGACGAGCTGGACATCGATTTCGGGGTGCTGCGGCTGAAGCTGGGCGGCGGTGACAACGGGCACAACGGTCTGAAGTCGATGACGAAGGCGATGGGTTCGGACTACCACCGGGTGCGGTTCGGCATCGGGCGTCCGCCGGGGCGGATGCAGGTGGCGGACTTCGTACTGAAGGACTTCTCCGGTGCCGAGCGCAAGGAGCTGGACTACTTCGTGGACCGCGGGGCGGATTCGGTGGAGTGTCTGGTGACGGAGGGGCTGGAGCGCGCGCAGAGCGCGTACAACTCCTGACAAGCACCCCATAGCGCTGGCCATGAGTTGACCGAGCGCGGTCGGGTGCCGAAGGATCGCGCCCCATGAAGCGGAACTCCTCCGGCCGGATGCTCGACCACGGCCGCCGTGCGTCCATGGCCGCGGTGGTGCTGCTGCTGCTCGTCGCCGGCTTCTGGTCGTCCTGGGGCACGGCCCAGCACGTGCTGCTGTCCAAGGGCCGTGAGCACGGAACGCTCACCGTCGCCGACTGCGGCGAGAAGACGTGCACGGGCCCGTACGACCCCGACGGGCCGGGCGGCGCGCGGTCGGGCATGGTCATCGAGCGGTCGGTGGCGGTGGCCGAGGGCGCGGAGCTCGCCGTGGTGGTGAAGCCGGGCACGGACGAGGTCGTGCGCACCGGCTGGCCCGGCGTGCTGCACGCGTGGCTGCCCCTGGGCGGCGCGCTGCTGCTCGCCGCCTGTGTGATCGGCGGCGGTCTGCGGATGCCCCGGGCGGCGTGGGGGACGGCCGCCGCGGGCGGGGTGTTGCTGGTGGGCGCGTTCCTCGCGCTCTGAGCAGCACGACCCGGCAGCCCGAAGCAGCGGCGCGACGGCCTGGTACGGCAGCCCGGCCCGGCGGCGCGACCGAGCAACCCGGCCCAGTGTCCCGGCCCGCCCGGGACAGCGGTTCCCGAGAACGGGCAGGGGGCCCGGGAGGGTTCCCGGGCCCCCTGCCGTCGGGGCGGGGCGCGGCGTCAGCCCGTGTTGCGCAGTCCGGCCGCGACGCCGTTGACCGTCAGCAGCAGCGCCCGCGACAGCAGCGGGTCCGCCGGCTCGCCGCGTTCGGCGGCGGCGCGCTGCCGGGCGAGCAGCGAGACCTGGAGGTAGGAGATCGGGTCGAGATAGGCGTCCCGGATCCCGAAGGTCTGCTGGAGTCCGGGATTGGAGTCGAGCAGCTGCTCGCCGCCGGTGACGCGCAGCACCTCACGAACCGTCAGCTCGTGTTCGGTCTCGATGCCGGCGAACACGTGCTTGAGGTCGTCCGGTACGAGGGTGTCCACGTAGTGGCGGGCGATCCGCAGATCGGTCTTGGCGAGGGTCATCTCGACGTTGGAGATGAAGTTACGGAAGAAGTGCCACTTCTCGTACATCTCCCCCAGGACGGAGTCCTGGCCGGCCTCGCGCAGGGCCCGCAGTCCGGAACCGACGCCGAACCAGCCGGGCACGATCTGCCGCGACTGGGTCCAGCCGAACACCCACGGGATGGCCCGCAGACCGTCCAGGCCGGCGCCGCTGTCGGGGCGGCGGGAGGGCCGGGAGCCCAGGTGCAGCTCGGCGAGCTGGTCGACGGGGGTGGACGCGAAGAAGTACGCTGGCAGGTCCGGGTCCTCGACCAGCTTGCGGTAGGCGGCGTGGGCGGCGTCGGAGACGGTGTCCATCGCGGTGTCCCAGCGGGCGAGCGACTCGTCGCTCTGCCGGGGCGCGGTGTGCAGAGCGGACGCCTGGAGGGTCGCGGCGACCGTGAGCTCCAAGTTCTCCCTGGCCAGGGAGGGGATGAGGTACTTGTCCGAGATGACCTCGCCCTGCTCCGTCACCTTGATCTCGCCCTCGAGCGTGCCCCAGGGCTGGGCCAGGATGGCCTCGTGGGTGGGGCCGCCGCCGCGGCCGACGGTGCCGCCCCGGCCGTGGAACAGCCTGAGCCTGACCCCGTAGCGGTGGGCGACGTCCCGCAGCCTGCGCTGGGCACGGTGGATCTCCCACTGAGAGGTGGTGATGCCGCCGAACTTGGAGGAGTCCGAGTAGCCGAGCATGACCTCCTGGACGTCGCCGCGCAGGGCGACGAGCCGGCGGTAGGAGGGGTCGGCGAGCATCTCGTCGAGGATGACGTCGGCCGCCCTGAGTTCGTCGGTGGTCTCCAGCAGCGGCACGATGCCGATCCTGGCCCACCCGGCGTGCAGGTCGACCAGTCCGGCCTCGCGGGCCAGCACCGCCGCCGCGAAGACGTCGTCCGCGCCCTGGCACATCGAGATGATGTAGGACTCGATGACCTCGGGTCCGAAGCGTTCGAAGGCTTCCTTGACCGTGTGGAAGACACCGAGGGTCTTGGCGCCCGCGGCGTCGAGCGGGGCCGGGGTCGGGGCGAGCGGCCTCCGGGAGCGGAGCTCCTTGGCGAGCAGCTTCTGCCGGTACTCGCGGGGCATGTCGGCGTAGCGCCAGGTCTCCTCGCCGAGCCGGTCGAAGAGCTGGCCGAGGGCGTGGTGGTGCGCGTCGGCGTGCTCGCGCACGTCCATGGTGGCGAGCTGGAGCCCGAAGGCCGCGAGGGTGCGGATGGTGCGGTCGAGGCGGCCGTCCGCGAAGAGCCCGCCGCGGTGCTCGCGCAGCGACGTCTGGATGAGGGTGAGGTCCTGGAGCAGCTCGGCGGTGCCCAGGTAGTCGCGGCCCTTCTCGTGGGGGGTGCCCTTGGCGAGCCGCTCCCGGGTGTTGACGAGCTTCTGGCGGATGCAGGTGGCCTTGAGCCGGTAGGGCTCCTCGGCGTTGAGCCGCTTGTAGCGGGGGCTGATCTCCGGCAGGCGCTCCAGGTCGGACTGGAGGGATTCCAGCAGTTCCTCGGTGGCGCCGGCGTAGCGAATCGAGTTGGACAGCAGCGCGCGCAGCGAGTCGACGGCTTCGAGGGCGTCGGTGATGCCGTGCTCGTGCTGGAGGATCAGGACCTCGCGGGTCACCTCGGGGGTGACGTTGGGGTTGCCGTCTCGGTCGCCGCCGATCCAGGTGCCGAAGGTGAGGGGCCGGGTACCGGGCGGGAGCTCGACGCCGGCCCGCTCCAGCTCGGCGGCGAGGTCCTCCAGGACGTCCCCGACGGCACCCGCGTGGAGCTCGTCGAGGTAGTAGATGGCGTTGCGGGCCTCGTCGGCGGGCTCGGGGCGCACGACCCGGAGCTCGTCGGTCTGCCAGATCAGGTCGATGCTCTCGGCGAGCCGCAGGTCGTGCCGGCGGCGGTCGGCGGGGTTGACCGGGGTTTCCAGCAGCTCGGCGATGCGCCGGAGCTTGTTCAGCACGGACCGGCGGGCCGCCTCGGTGGGGTGCGCGGTGAAGACCGGCCGCACGTTGAGGTTGCGCACGGTCTCGCGCAGGTGCTCGGGGTCCGCCTCCTTGAGCATGTCGGCGGTCCGGGAGAGCAGCCCGCCCTCGGCGGCCCGGCGCTCGCGCATCTCCCGGCCGCGGTGCACCTGCTCGGTGACGTTGGCAAGATGGAAGTACGTGGAGAACGCACGCACCAGCTTCGCGGCGGTTTCCAGGTCGGTGTCCCCGAGCAGCTCCGCGGCGGCGTCGCCGTCGGACCGGGTGAGGGCGCGTACGCGTTCGACGAGGTCGAGGAGTTCGGGGCCTTCCTGCCGTACGAGGGTCTCGCCCAGCAGATCGCCCAGTCGGCGGATGTCGGAACGCAGCTCCGCGCTGGCGGATGTGGTCTGGTCGGCACTGCTCACAGGTGCGGCTCCTTGCAGTGTTTGAGCACGTCTGGAGGTTTTCCGGAGGCTTTGCGGACCACGCTGTCCGACGACTCCAAGGATAGGTGTCCGTTCACTCGGCGTTGTTCACCGCCCTCTTGCCGCGAGGCTTCGCGCTGCCATACTTACGACCCCGTAGGTTACGGTTCCGTAGCCGGATGGTTCAGCCGCACCCTCACCCCCCAGGGGACATCCCATGACCACGAGTCCCGATGTGATCGACGACGCCCGGAAGTCGTCCGCGCCAGATCTTCCCTCCGCCACACTGGGCGGCGACAGCAAGCGTTCGATCGAGCAGATCGCCCTGCTGATGTTCATCACGGTGCCCTTCCTCGCGCTCCTGGCGGCGATCCCGCTGGCGTGGGGCTGGGGTGTGAGCTGGCTCGACCTCGGCCTGCTGGTGGCGATGTACTTCATCGGCTGCCACGGCATCACGATCGGCTTCCACCGCTACTTCACCCACGGCTCCTTCAAGGCCAAGCGGCCGCTGCGGATCGCGCTGGCGATCATGGGGTCGCTGGCCGTGGAAGGCCCCCTGGTGCGCTGGGTGGCCGACCACCGCAGGCACCACAGGTTCTCCGACGCCGAAGGGGACCCGCACTCGCCGTGGCGTTTCGGCGAGACCGTCCCGGCTCTGATGAAGGGCCTGTGGTGGGCACACATCGGCTGGATGTTCGACGAGGAGCAGACGCCGCAGCACAAGTACGCGCCCGACCTGATCAAGGACCCGGCGCTCCGGGCCGTCTCGCGACAGTTCGCGATCTGGACGATCGTGTCCCTGGCGATCCCCCCGCTGGTCGGCGGTCTGGTGACGATGTCGTGGTGGGGCGCGTTCACCGCGTTCTTCTGGGGCTCGCTGGTCCGGGTCGCACTGCTGCACCACGTGACGTGGTCGATCAACTCGATCTGCCACGCGGTCGGCAAGCGCCCGTTCAAGTCGCGCGACCGTTCGGGCAACGTGTGGTGGCTCGCTGTGCTGTCGTGCGGTGAGTCCTGGCACAACCTGCACCACGCCGACCCGACGAGCGCCCGGCACGGCGTCGAGCGCGGGCAGATCGACTCCAGCGCCCGGCTGATCCGCTGGTTCGAGAAGGCGGGCTGGGCGTACGACGTGCGCTGGCCGAGTGCGGACCGGATTGCCGCCCGGCGCCGGAAGGAAGCCGCGGAGGCGGCATGATTGAGGGCGTGGCGATCGACGGCAGCAGCACCAGCAGCAGTGAGAAGCCCCGGCGTGGGCGCAGGGTCCGGATGACCGGGGCGGAGCGCCGCCAGCAGCTGCTCGACATCGGTCGCACGCTTTTCGCGGCGAAGGGCTTCGAGGGCACATCGGTGGAGGAGATCGCGGCGAAGGCCGGGGTCTCCAAGCCGGTGGTGTACGAGCACTTCGGCGGCAAGGAGGGGCTGTACGCCGTCGTGGTCGACCGGGAGATGCGCCAGTTGCTGGACATGGTGACCGGGGCGCTGACCGCGGGACATCCGAGGGAGCTGCTGGAGCAGGCGGCGTTCGCGCTGCTGGACTACATCGAGACCTACACGGACGGTTTCCGCATCCTGGTCCGTGATTCGCCGGTCGCCCAGTCCACGGGTACGTTCGCGTCGCTGATCAGCGACATCGCCACGCAGGTCGAGGACATCCTGGGCCTTGAGTTCAAGGCCCGCGGCTTCGACCCGAAGCTGGCGCCGCTGTACGCGCAGGCGCTGGTGGGGATGGTGGCGTTGACGGGTCAGTGGTGGCTGGACGTCCGCAAGCCGAAGAAGGCGGAGGTCGCGGCGCACCTGGTGAACCTGGCCTGGCACGGGCTGGACGGGCTGGAGCAGAAGCCGCGGCTGATAGGACACCGCAAGAGCTGAGCGGCTGCTGCGCGCGGCGGGCCGGGGCGGGGCGGGGACATGCGCGGGGGCGTGCGGCACGACGCACACGCGCCGCGCCGATCCCCGAGCGGATGCCGCGCCGATCCATGCTCCCGCACCGCGCCGGTCCCCGAGCAGGCACCGCGTCCGGCCGGCGTCCGGTTCCCCGCTCGTCGCGGGAGGGACGCCGGCCGGACGGCCGAGCGGGTCACTCCACCGGTTCCAGGAACTCCAGCCGGTTGCCCACCGGGTCCTTCGAGAAGAAGCGGCGGTGGCCCGGCAGCTCCTCGTCCCAGACGACCTCGGCGCCATGGGCGAGCAGGCGCTCGGCGAACGTCTCGATAGCGGTCACCCGCAGCCCCGGATGGGCCTTGCGCGCGGGCCGGAATCCGGGGTCGACGCCGAGGTGCAGCTGGACGTCGCCGGTCCGGAACCAGCAGCCGCCGCGGACGGCGAGCGACGGCGGCTTGGCGATCTCGGTCATCCCCAGAGCGCCGCCGTAGTACGCCCGCAGGGCTTCCTCGGAGCCCGCGGGCACGGCGAGCTGGACGTGGTCCAGAGCGGTCAGCACAGGGACGCTTCCTCTCACGACGGGCCTACAGCGGTTTGCGGGCCACGGCGAAGATGCGGCGGAACGGGAAGACCGTTCCGTGCGGCCCGGACGGATAGGCCTTGCGGAGCAGATCGCGGTACTGGGAGAGGAACTCGTCGGTGGCCTCCTCGTCCCCGTCGAGCGCGGTGAGGACCGGGCGCAGCGCGGTGCCCTTCACCCAGTCCAGCACGGGGTCCTCGCCGGTGAGCAGCTGGAGGTAGGTCGTCTCCCAGGTGTCGGCGGCGCAGCCGAGGTCGGCGAGCCGGAGGAGGTAGTCGGCCGGGTCCAGTACGTGGACGAAGCGGCGCCCCTGGTCGGCGAGGCGGTCGCGCCACTGCGGGGTGTCGCAGAGCTCGCCGAGCAGCGCGTGGCTGGGCGAGGTGAAGTTGCCCGGCACCTGGAAGGCGAAGGTGCCGCCGGGTGTGAGGCCGTCGACCCAGGTGGCGAAGGACTCGGGGTGATTGGGCACCCACTGGAGCGCGGCGTTGGAGACGATGAGGTCGTAGGGCTCGTCGGGGGTCCAGTGGGCGGCGTCGGCAGGGCGGAAGTCGATCCAGCCGCCGCCGCTGGTGGTACCCGCGTACTCCTTCTCGGCGCGGGCGAGCATCTCGGGTGAGAGGTCGAATCCGGTGATCCGTGCGTCCGGCCACCGGTCGGCGAGGAGCACGGTGACGTTGCCGGGGCCGCAGCCGAGGTCGGCGATGCGGGGCGGGCGGTTTCCTTGGGGCAGTTCGGATATGCGGCCGAGCAGATCGAGGAACGGGCGGGTTCGATGGCCTGAGTGGCGGAGATACTGCTGTGGATCCCAGGTTGGAACGGAATACATGTTCGATCCCCCTTGCAGGAACGTTCATCGGAACCGGAACAGAGGCTCCGGCCCGACCATGCCCAATAGTCCATCCAAACATATCTTGACGTCAAGAGACTTCATGTCGACAGACCCTTTACACTGATCGTCATGGAGGACGAGGTCGACCGACTGGTCGCTGCCTGGCGCCGCGAGCGCCCCGACCTCGACGTGGAACCGCTCGAGGTGCTCAGCCGCGTCTCCAGACTCGCGCGCCATCTCGACCGCGCGCGCAGGATCGCCTTCGCCGAGCACAATCTGGAGCCCTGGGAGTTCGACGTCCTGACGTCGCTGCGGCGCGCGGGGGCGCCCTACCAGCTCTCCCCGGGCCAGCTGCTGACCCAGACCCTGGTCACCTCGGGCACGATGACCAACCGCATCGACCGGCTCGCCAAGAAGGGCCTGGTCGAGCGGCTTCCCGACCCCAGCGACCGTCGTGGTGTGCTGGTGCGGCTCACCGCCGAGGGGCGGGACCGCGCCGATCAGGCGCTCGCCGGACTGCTCGCCCAGGAACGCGCGATCCTGGCGGAGCTGTCCCGTGCGGAGCGCGGTGAACTCGCCGGTCTGCTACGCCAGTTGACCGCCCCGTTCGACAACATCCCCGGCTGAGGGCGCGAGTTCCGCGGGGCCGACCCCGGCCCGGCGGGCCAGCGCCACCGCGGCGAGGGTCGAGTGGACTCCGAGCTTGCCCAGGACGTTCTGCATATGGGTGCGCACGGTGTGCGGGGAGAGGAACAGCCGCTCCGCGACCGCCTTGCGGCCCAGTCCGGCCACCATGCACCGCAGGACCTCCCGCTCGCGCGGGGTGAGCGACTCCACGAGCCGCTCGCTCTCGGTGCGATGCTTGCGCGCGGCGGTGAGCTCCCGCAACACGCCGGTGAGCAGCGCGGGGGGCAGATGCGTCTCATCGCGCAGGACGCCCCGGATCACCGTGAGCAGCCGCTGCAGGGAGCAGTCCTTGGCGACCCAGCCGGAGGCGCCGGCCTGGAGCGCGAGCGCGGCCCGGCGCGGGTCGTCCTTCTCGGCGAGCACGACCGTCCGCACCGCGGGGCGCGCGGTGCGGACCGCGGCGACCAGGGAGATCCCGTCGACGAAGCCGTCGCCGTTGTCGGGGACGGCCCGCGCGACCACGGGGCCACCCGGTGCCCTCGCGATCCCCAGATCGGCGTCGACCAGCATCACGTCGAATCTGCGCCCCTCGGCCGCCGCGCGCTCGAGGCAGCGCAGCGCGGCCGGGCCACTGCCCGCCGCGGCGACCTCGACGTCCGGCTCGGCGGCGAGTGCCGCCGCGAGGGACTCGGCGAAGATTCGGTGGTCGTCCACGACGAGGACCCGGATACGAACCACAGACACCCCCAGGCTGCGTTTTCCGGCGGAGGCCACGCGTCGACGGGCACGGCGCCCGGTAGGAGTGGGTGGGCCGTCACGGCCGCCGCCGCGATTGACCGATACCCCGCCCCGGGCGTCGTACCCGACCGTCTCGCCCCCTGATCAGCACCGGCCCCCACCGGTGCACGTGCTTCAGACTACGGAAGGCGGCCCTGAGGGGAAGGGCATTTGCAGAACTGGCCGGACGCCGTGTTTAGGGTGTGCCGCATGTTTCGTTTTGAGACAGAAGTCGACAAGGAACGCCTCGGCCTGCTCGGTGAAAGACTCGAGGCCGCCAACTCCCAGCGCTCACCGGTGATGCGGGCCCTGGCGGTGAGCCCGCACAAGGACGAAGTCCCCCTGCAGGTCTGGGTGGTGGAGGAGGCGACCGGCGAACTGGCCGCGGGTCTGACGGGCCGCACCTGGGCGCGCTGGCTCCATGTCGACCTTCTCTGGGTCGACGCTCCGCACCGCGGCGCGGGCCTGGGCTCCCAGCTCCTCTCCGCAGCCGAGCGCGAGGCCTGCGTGGGCCGCGGGTGCTCCTGGTCCCGGCTGGAGACGTGGGACTTCCAGGCGCCCGGCTTCTACCGGAAGCACGGCTACGAGATCGTCGGCCGGGTGCCCGACTACCCGCCGGGCGTCACGGAGTACCTCCTGGCGAAGCACCTCGGCTGAGCCGACGGGCGCGCGGGCGCTCGCCCGGGGCGGGCGCGGGCCCCGTCACGACGCGTGCACAGGCTCGGAGGGGCAGGAGCACGCCCGCCGGTCATTCGGCCGGACGCGCAACCGGAAGGAGGAGCCCGTACCCGTACAGCTCCCGGAACCGCTCGGCGACACTCACGTGCCGGCTCGCCGGGAGCGGGCGAAGTCCCAGGCGTCGGCGACGATCCCCGCGAGATCCGGCCGCGACGGGGACCAGCCGAGCCGCTCCCGCGCCGCGGCGGAGGAGGCGACCAGCACGGCCGGGTCTCCGGCGCGGCGGGCGGCGACGGTCTCCGGGACCGGATGGCCGGTGACCTTGCGGACGGTCTCGACGACCTCGCGGACGGAGAAGCCGTTGCCGTTGCCGAGGTTGCAGACCAGATGCTCCCCGGGAGTGATCGCGTCCATGGCGAGCAGATGGGCCTCGGCGAGGTCGGCGACATGGATGTAGTCCCGCACGCAGGTGCCGTCCGGCGTCGGGTAGTCGTCGCCGAAGACGGAGATCGTCTCCCGGGTGCCGAGCGCGACCTGGAGGACGAGCGGGATGAGGTGCGACTCGGGGTCGTGGCGCTCACCGCAGTCGCCGTAGGCGCCGGCGACGTTGAAGTACCGCAGGGACGCCGCGGCCAGTCCGTGCGCCGTGCACTCGCCGCTGATCATGTGGTCGACGGCGAGCTTCGTGGCGCCGTACGGGCTGGTCGGCGCCGTCGGGTCGGACTCGGTGATCGGCGTGGAGAGCGGCTCGCCGTAGGTGGCCGCCGTGGAGGAGAAGACCAGCTTGCGGACCCCCGCGGAGCGCATCGCTGCGAGCAGCGCCATCGTCCCGCCGACGTTGTTCTCCCAGTACCTGCCGGGTCGCGCGACCGATTCGCCGACCTGCGAGAACGCGGCGAAGTGGAGGACGCCGTCGTACGACGGGCCGATGTGGCGGGCCGCGTCCTGGACCCGGCCCTCGACGAAGGAGGCGCCTTCGGGGACGGACTCACGGAAACCCGTGGACAGATCGTCGAGGACCGTGACCTCGTGCCCCGCCTCCAGCAGGTGCGCGGCCACCACGCTGCCGACATAGCCGGCTCCGCCCGTCACCAGGTACTTGCTCACTCGCTCGCCACCTCTCGCAGTCGCCGGGCTGCTGCCTCCGGCGGCACATCGTTGATGAACACGCTCATGCCGGACTCGGAACCGGCGAGGAACTTCAGCTTTCCGGAAGTTCGGCGGCCGGTGAAAAGCTCGAGGCGCAGCGCGAAGTCCTCGTGCCCGCCGTGCCCGCCGCGCGTGCCGGCAGTCGTGCCGGCAGTGCGTGCGCCGTCGTCGGACGGTGCCTGGTGCCAGGCGGCGATGCACGGCGCCGGTGGCCGGTCGGCACCGAAGATCCGGTCGAAGCACCTCAAGAGTTCCAGACAGACCTGTGGGAACTCTGTGCGCGCCGCGTCGTCGAACGCGCGCAGGTCCGGCACCCGGCAGCGCGGGTACGGGTGCACCTCGTAGGGCCAGTGCGCCGCGTACGGCACGAAGGCGACCCGGTGGTCGCCCGCCGGCACGACCCTGGCGGCGGACTCCGGCTCGCGGGCGACGACGTCGTCGAAGAGGTTGCACCCGGTGGCGGCGCGGTGCGCGACGAAGGACGCGTCGCGGTCGGGGGTGAGGCAGACGACCTCGCAGCGTCCGTTCCCTCCCGTGAGGGACGGAAAGCGGTTCTCGAGGACGACGACGTCGTAGTCACTGTCCGGGATCTCGCTGAGCCGCCCGTCCCCGGACGGGCAGAGGGGGCACTCGCCGACGGGCGGGTGGTGGGTGCGGCCCTGGCGGTGCGAGGCGATGGCGACGGCGTCGCCGAGGAGCCGGTCGTGCCGGATCTCGGACGTGGTGGCGGCCGGCGGTCGTCGTCGGCGCCGACGACGTCGGCGCGGCAGTCGTAGGAGAGCAGCGCCGGGCGCCCTCAGTCCACGTCGAGCTCCGGGCCGGCCGGAAGCGGCGGGTGGCTCGCCGCGTGGTCGAGGAGGCCCGTGCGGGCCGCGAGGGCCGCGGCCTCGAGCCGGGAGCCGACGCCCAGCTTCATCAGCACCCGCTGGACGTGCGTGCGGGCCGTACTGGGAGCTATGCCCATGCCCGCGGCGATGAGCCGGGTGTCCTCGCCCTCGGCGACGCGCACCAGCACCTCCACCTCTCGCGGGGTCAGCATGCGCAGCAGCCGCCGGCCCTCGTCGTCCGGCTGGGCCGCCGGGTTGAGCAGGTCCGTGAACGCGCCCTGCAACAGCTGCGGCGCCACCGCCGCCTCGCCCACCCGCGCCTTGGCCATGGCCCGCTCGACGCCCTCGATCCGCTCGTCATGGCGCACATAGCCCGACGCGCCGGCCGCGAAGGCCGCCGCTATCCCGCGCGGCGACGGCACGGGTCCGAGCACCACCACGGCGACCTGCGGACGCTCACGCTTGATCCGCACGATGGGGTCGAAGGCGCCCGGCTCCGCCGGTGCCGCCGTCCCGAGCAAGCACACCTCGGGCGCCCTGCTCACCACCAGTTCGGCCGCCCCCGCCGTCGGCGCCGCCGCGGCGAGCACCCGGTGTCCGCGCAGTTTCAGCGCGGAGGCCAGCGCCTCGGCCAGCAAACGGTGGTCGTCGACCACCATGAGCCGCACACCCATCGAGCAACCCCCCATACCCCTGGAGCCGGCCCCCCGCCCCCAGCACTACTGATCCGGCAAGCTACACGCTTGTTCGACGTTGCGCTGCCCTACGCATCAGAAATCCCTCGGATCGGTGAAATGCGTGTCGTTCGGGGCAAGTTGACGAACGGCGGAGGTCCCCCGCCCGTACGGGCGGGGGACCTCCGTCACTCATGCACCGGTGGTTCAGTTCGTGCTCAGGGAGAGCACCAGATATTCCTGTCGCGAGGTCGATCCGCTCCGCTTGCTGAGCATGGTCTCGGACATGAACAGCCGTCCGTTGGTGTAGAGGATCTCCGAGTAGTCCTCGCTGAAACTGGACTCCGCCTGGCGGACGGACTCGTCGGACGGGATCTCCAGCAGCACCGTCTGCTTGAAGGTGCCGCCGTCGATGCTGACGATCTGCCCGCCCTTGTCGTACGGGGGCCGCTTGTAGGCGATGAGGTTGCCGCCGTCCATGCGGATCGGCGAGATCGTGTACCGGTCCCCGGCATCGGCCTTGTCGGCGGTCGGCTTGCCCGTGGTCAGGTCGAAGGACACGATCTCGTTGGTGTCGCCGTACTCCCCGCTGCCCTCGTGCTCCTCGGTGGGCAGGTAGAGGCGGTTGTTGCCGACGACGATGTGCCGGCAGGTCTCGACCTCGGTGGAGCCGCAGCGTGCGGCGAACCGGTCCGCGTCGGCGGAGATCTTGATCTTCAGCTTGCCGGTCTTCTCGTCGACGACGAAGAAGTCCGAGATGCCGCTGCCGTCCCCGGCGGTGTCACCGACGTCGGCGGCGACCACGAGGGGCTTGGTGGACACGATGCTCGCGTACTCCACGCCCGTGGGCATCTTGAACGAGGAGGCCGGCGCGCCGGTCTGCGCGTTCAGGGACTGGATGACGACGTACTGGCGGCCGTAGTCGCCGCACTTGCGGGCCGCCACGAGGGCGGGGCCGCCGCCGTAGCCCATGTCGAAGCAGTTCTCGGCGTTGACCTGAGGCTTCCACCGAACGGCGCCGGTGGCGAGGTCGAACGCCGCTCCGCCGTCGGTGCCGCCCGCGGCGACGGTGCCGCCGCTGAGGGTGACCTCGTTGAAGCGGGCCTTGTCGTCGCCGGACCCCGTGGTCGACTTGCTCCACAGCAGCTTGCCGGTGGTGAGGTCGATCGCGCCGACCTCGGTGCACTTCTCGTAGTTCCGCGGCGGCTTGCGCTTGGCGGGCTCGAAGGCGATGGCCGTCTTGTGGTCCGCCGTGGCGTGACGCGAGGCGGCGCACACCTGGCCGGGAAGCGGAAGGGTCCACTTCACCGTGCCCTTGGTGAGGTCGTATCCGACGACGGAGTTGATGCCGGTCTTGACGTACAGCGAGTCCGTGACCCACGAGCCGCTCACATCGGTGACGTCGGTGACCTTCGGCTGGGGCAGCTGGAAGGCGACCTTTGCCGCCGGGTTGGACGGCGCCTTCTCCTTGCCGCCGCCGAGGGCCTTGTCCTTGCCGCCGTCCGCGCCCTGGCTGGAGCCCTTGGCATTGCCGCCCTTGTCGTCGTCGCCCTTGGCGGCGGCGAACCAGACGCCCGCGCCGATGATCAGCGCCACGGCGACGACCGCGGCGATGATGATCTGCATCTGGGTGTTCGGCTTCTTGCCGCCGGGACCGCCCGGCTGCTGCGGGCCGTACTGATGCTGCGTGGGCTGCCCCGGGTAGCCGTAGCCGTAGGGCTGTTGGCCCATCGGCTGCGTCGGCAGGCCCGGTGCCTGCGGGTAGCCGTAACCGGGGGGCGGGCCTTGCGGATAGCCGTAACCGGGCTGCTGGCCGGGCGGCGTCTGCGGATAGCCGTAACCGGCGGGCTGACCGGGGGGCGGGCTCTGCGGATAACCGTAACCGGGCTGCTGCGGCGGCGTGGTGGGTGCGCCGAAGCCGCCCGGAGCGGGGGTCCCACCGGCGGGGCCGGGGGCAGGGTCCTGCGGCGCGCCGAAGCCGCCCTGCGGGGGCTGCGCGGGCTGCTGTTGGGGCGGAGTGGGCTGCTGCGGGGGCTGCCCGGACGGCTGTTGCGGCGACTGGTTCGGCTGCCCGCCCAGCTGCTTCGGGGGCTGGTTCGGCTGCTCGCCCGGCTGCTGCGGGGACTGGGGTGGTTGCGTCATGCCTGCGTACCTCTGGGGCGATGTGGGAAGGAAACGATTCGTTCCGGTGGTCCGGGTCGGGGCGTCCGGCCGGACGCGGTCACTTCCCGAAGGCCATCATCGTCTTGGTCTCCTTCTCCTCCTTGTCGTTGCTCGCGCTGACCCGGCCGCTCGCGATGACGAACCGGCCGTTGTGGTAGGCGAGCTTGGGGCTCCAGAAGGTTCGCTCGATCGAGGACGTGGACGCGGGGTTCTGCAGCAGCACGGTGGGCTTGCCGCCGGTCGGCGCGAGCGTCGCGACCGCGCCGCCCGAGTCGTACTTCGGCTCCAGGTACACCAGGACGTTCGAACCCTCCATGCGGAGAGGGATCATCATCTGCTCGGCGGGCGCGTCCGCACGCCACTTGCGCTTGCCGGTGTCGAGGTCGAACGCCACGACGGCGTTGGTGCGGGCCGTGCCGCCCTCCTTCGGCTCGGTCGCCATGTAGAAGGTGTCGGCGTCGGCTGCCACGCCGACGCAGCCCTCGAGGATCTCACCGAAGACGACGAAGCCGCGGCCGCAGCGCGGCTGGTAGCGGTCCGTGCCGCCGTCGATCTGGGAGCGCAGGGTCCCGTTGGCGTTGAGCGCGACGACGCTCCACTTCTTCTGGTCGGGCTGCGACATCGAGACGACCAGCGGACTGACCGAATAGACCTTGTCGACCTGCCAGTTGACCGGCAGCTTGTACGTCCACCTGGCCTTGCCGGTGGTCGGGTCCAGCTCCTCGAGCTGCTCCTGGGTCTTGTCGTAGTCGCCGGTGCGGCAGGTCTCGGCGGCGATCAGCTTCGGGCCGCCGGCGAACGCCTGCGGCTGGCAGTTCCCCGGCAGCTTGCCGAAGAGCGGTGAGCCGTCGCTGATCCGGAACGCCTCGCCGTTGCCCGTGCGGGCGGCCGTAACGGTGTTGCCGCTGATCGCGAGGGTGAGGCTGGACAGCAGGTCGAAGGCGCCCTTCTTGGTGATCGTCTTCTTCCAGCCCGCCTTGCCGGTCCTGAGGTCGACGAGCTGCAGCTGGGTGCAGTTGGCCTTGTTGCCCGTGCCGTCCTTGTAGGCGATGACGAGCTTGCCGTCGTCGGTGCCGCGGACCGGGGCCGCGCACAGCTCGGCGGGCAGCGGCAGGCTCCACTTCTTGCCGCCGTCGTCGACGGAGTAGCCCGCGACCTCCTTGTACATGCCCTTGACGACGATGTCGCCGGCGAACCACGGGCCGTACACCTCGGCGCCGTTGCGCGGCAGGTCGACCTCGTTCTTCGCCAGCCAGAGCACCTTGGACTCGCCGTCCTCGCGGCCTGCGTTGAGGTCGTCCACCTCCTTGCGCCCGGTACCGCTGCCGTCGCCCTGGTCCACCGACTCCGAGCCGGTCGGCTGCGGGCCGCCGGTCTGCTTGGCGTCGGGCCCGGGGGCGTCCTCGCTGCCGCTGAGCGCGAACCAGGTGCCGCCGCCGATGACGAGGAGCGCCGCCACGGCCGCGCCGATGATCGCGGCGGGCTTGCCCTTGAAGAAGTTCCCGCTGCCACCGCCCGGAGGGGGCGGGAGGGGCGCGCCCGGGTACTGCGGCTGGGTGGGGTAGGCGCCGTACGGACCGGGCTGCTGGCCGTACGGACCCGGCTGCTGGCCGTAGGGCCCGGGCTGCTGGCCATACGGGCCCGGCTGCTGGGCGTAGGGCCCGGGCTGCTGGGCGTACGGGCCGGGAGCCTGCTGCGGGTAGCCGTATCCCGGCTGCGGAGCCGCCTGCGGGTAGCCGTACCCGGGCTGTGCGTCCTGCGGCGGGCCGGCGGGCTGGGCCGGAGGGGTCTGCGGCGGCTGGGCGGGCTGTTGGGGAGTGCCCTGCTGAGGGCCCTGCGGAGACCCGGAGCCTCCCTGCGGCGGTTGCTGGCTGGGTGGCTGAGTCATCAGCTCTCCCCCTTCGTGCGGCCCGCTGCCCGACCGGCCTCCCCCGCGATTCCCTCGGGCATGCACCTTTGGAAATGGAGCGAATCGGACATGGGTTTCCGCAACGTCACGTCAGTCGAGCGGGGCTTCTTTGTATCACCCGGGGCATGTCAAGAAGCGGGCCGGTCCGCCCCTGTACCCAAGGGAGAACCGGCCCGTGATGCCGTCGTTACGCGACCGGCGCGCGCCGCCGCTACGCGTCCTCGGCGAGTTCGAGCCAGCGCATTTCCAACTCTTCCCGTTCGCCGGAGAGTTCGCGGAGGCGCGCGTCGAGTTCCGCCACTTTCTCGAAGTCGGTTGCGTTTTCGGCGATTTGCGAGTGCAGCGTGGATTCCCTTTCGGAGATCTTGTCGAGCTGCCGCTCGATCTTCTGCAACTCCTTCTTCGCGGCCCGCTGGTCCGCCGCGGACTTCTCCGCTCCGGCGGGCTTCGCCGGAGCGGCGGGTGCCGGAGCCGCCGCCTGCACGACCCTCGCCCTGCGCTCCAGGTACTCGTCGATGCCGCGCGGCAGCATCCGCAGTGTCGCGTCACCGAGGAGCGCGAGCACGCGGTCGGTCGTGCGCTCGACGAAGAAGCGGTCGTGGGAGATCACGACCATCGAGCCCGGCCAGCCGTCGAGCAGGTCCTCCAACTGCGTCAGCGTCTCGATGTCGAGGTCGTTGGTGGGCTCGTCGAGGAAGAGGACGTTCGGCTCGTCCATCAGCAGCCGCAGCAGCTGGAGCCGACGCCGCTCGCCGCCGGACAGGTCGCCGACCGGGGTCCACTGCTTCTCCTTCGAGAAGCCGAACTGCTCGCACAGCTGGCCCGCGGTCATCTCCCGGCCCTTGCCGAGGTCGACACGGTCGCGGATCTGCTGGACGGCCTCCAGCACCCGCAGTTCGGGGTCGAGTTCGGTGACGTCCTGTGAGAGGTAGGCGAGCCGCACGGTCTTGCCGGTGACGATGCGCCCGGCGGCGGGCTGCCGTTCGCCGTCGCTGCCCGCGGCGTCGGCCATGGCGCGCAGCAGGGAGGTCTTGCCCGCGCCGTTCACGCCGACCAGGCCGATCCGGTCGCCGGGGCCGAGCTGCCACGTCAGATGCTTGAGCAGGACCTTCGGCCCGGCCTGGACGGTGACGTCCTCGAGGTCGAAGACGGTCTTGCCGAGCCGGGTGGTGGCGAACTTCATCAGCTCGGAGGTGTCGCGCGGCGGCGGCACGTCCTTGATCAGCTCGTTGGCGGCCTCGACGCGGAAGCGGGGCTTCGACGTCCGGGCCGGTGCGCCGCGGCGCAGCCAGGCGAGCTCCTTGCGGACGAGGTTCTGCCGCTTGGTCTCCTCGGTCGCGGCGATGCGCTCCCGCTCGGCGCGGGCGAAGACGTAGTCGGAGTAGCCGCCCTCGTACTCGTACACCGTGCCGCGCTGGACGTCCCACATGCGGGTGCAGACCTGGTCGAGGAACCAGCGGTCGTGGGTGACGCAGACGAGGGCCGAGCGGCGGGCCCGGAGGTGCTGGGCGAGCCAGGCGATGCCCTCGACGTCCAGGTGGTTCGTGGGCTCGTCGAGGACGATCAGGTCCTGTTCGGCGATCAGCAGCTTGGCGAGTGCGATCCGGCGCCGCTCGCCGCCGGACAGCGGGGCGATGACGGTGTCCAGGCCCTGCGGGAAGCCGGGCAGGTCGAGCCCGCCGAAGAGCCCGGTGAGCACATCTCGGATCTTGGCGTTGCCGGCCCACTCGTGGTCGGCGAGATCGCCGATGACCTCGTGGCGGATCGTGGCGGCGGGGTCGAGCGAGTCGTGCTGGGTGAGCACCCCGATGTGCAGTCCGCCGCTGTGGGTGACCCGGCCGGTGTCGGGCTCCTCCAGCCTGGCGAGCATCCGGATCAGCGTGGTCTTGCCGTCTCCGTTGCGCCCGACGACCCCGATGCGGTCCCCCTCGGAGACGCCGAGCGACACTCCGTCGAGCAGGGCACGGGTGCCGTACACCTTGCTGACTGCCTCGACATTGACCAGATTGACGGCCATTTCTCTCCTGACAGGGGGATCGATCGGCCTACCAGCGTAGTCGGGGCGCACCGTCCACAGTCCGCGCGTACGGTGCGCGACCGTACACCCACGGAGAGTGGACAGTACGCGACCGGGTCGCGACGCTGGGTGAGTCGACCGAGTCGACCTTGTCGACCTTGTCGGCCGGGGACCTGGGAACGCACCTGGAGGTGGCGGATTTGGCCGGGGTGGACGACGAGCCGGTGTCGTCGGACAGTCTGAAGACGTTCGGGGCGTTCGTGCAGGGGTTGCGGGAGCACGCGGGGCTGACGCGGGAGGCCTTCGCGCCGATGGTGCGCTTCTCCCGGCACACGGTGGCCTCGATCGAGCTGGGCCGCCGGATGCCGGACACGCAGTTCGTCGAGCTGGCGGAGGCGGCGCTGGGGAACACGGGCGCGCTCCGGCGGGCGTTCGGGCATCTGACGCGGCAGCCGGGGCTGGCGTCGTGGTTCAGGGAGTGGGCACGGCTGGAGCGGACGGCGGTGAGCCTGTGCACGTACGAGTGCAGGATGGTGCCGGGGCTGCTGCAGTCGGAGGGGTACCTGCGTGCCCTGTACGAGAACGAGGTGCCGCCCCTGTCGGACGAACAGGTGGAGAGTCAGATCGCCGCGCGGCTGGAGCGGCAACGGCTCCTGCGTGAACGGCCCAACGTGCCCTTCAGCTTCATCGTCACGGAGGCGGTCTTCCGGCAGCGGCTCGGTGGTACGGAGGTCACCCGGCAGATGCTCGACCATGTGCCGGCGAGTAGCGCCCCGCGGAACGTGACGCTCCAAATCATGCCGACCGCCTGCGAGTTCCACGCCTGTCTGGCGGGAATGCTGCGGCTCCTGGAAGGGCCGGACGGGAAGCGGTACGCCTACTCCGAGGGGCAGAGGAACGGCCGTCTGATCGGCGACCCGAAAGAAGTGGTCCCGCTCCAACAGGCGTATGACACACTGCGCTCACAGGCTCTGACCCCCAGCGACTCGCGGGGCCTGCTGGAGCGAATCCGAGGAGCGCTATGAGCACCGCAGAACTCGCCTGGTTCAAGTCCAGCTACAGCAGCGCCCAGGGCGATGACTGCGTCGAGGTCGCCGCCTGCCCCGGCACCGTCCACGTCCGCGACTCCAAGGTCCCAGACGGCCCCCGGCTCGACGTCCCCGCCGCCGTCTGGTCAGCCTTCGTCTCGACCTACGGCGAAGCCTGACCGTTCCACCAGCCACCAGCCCGCCAGCGCCATCGCGACCGCGGTCGGGGCGCTGACCGGCACCGCGATCAGGGTGGCCGTGCGGCCTTCGAGCAGTCCGGCGAAGCCGACCATGGACAGGCCGAGCACACCGAACAGGCAGAGGGTGATGCCGAGGGCTGCGAGCGGACCCGAGCCGGGGCGGACCGGAGCGGGTGAGGGCTGTTCGAAGCCGCGGAACGCGGCGACCAGGACGGCCGTCAGGAGCGCGGCGGCGGCGATCCGCAGCGGAGTCTGCGCCCACCAGGCGGCCGAGGCCGGCTCCGGCAGGGTGACTCCGGCGGCGAGCATCCCGCCGTAGACGCCGAGCATCGCGGTGAGATGCCACAGGAACGCGGTCATCGCGATGCCGTTCGCGGCGACGACGGTGCGCCAGACCCGGGGACGCGCCACCAGCCGGGCGCCGGGCCCGCGCAGCAGCTCCACCGCGCCGACCAGCCACAGGCCGTGGCAGAGCAGGGCCAGCGTGGGCGGGGACATGTTGGAGACCTTCTCCCCCGGCATGCCGACCATGGACAGCGGGTACGGCCCGGCCGCCACGAGCAGCGCGGCGCCGGCCAGTCCCGTCGCCGCCAGCGCCGACGGCAGCCGGAGGCGCCCGTCGGCCCGCAGGAAGCCGAGCTGGTGCACGGCCAGCCAGACGAAGGCGAAGTTCAGGAACTCCACGAAGGGGACCCCCAGCGCGAACCGGAGCACGTCCACGAGGACCGCGCCGGCGACGAGCGCCCCGAACGCGCCCCAGCCGTACCGCTCGTGCAGCTTCAGCAGCGGCGGGGTGAAGGCGACCATCGCCAGATAGATCCCGATGAACCACAGCGGCTGGGTGACGAGCCGCAGGGAGACACCGGTCAGCCCGCTGCCGCCGCCGAGCAGTTGGACGAGCAGCGCCGCCGCGCCCCAGACGAGGACGAAGGCCATCGTGGGCCGCAGCAGTCGGCGCAGCCGCGCCCGCAGGAACGCCGCGTAGACCGAGGTGCCGTCGCCCGCGGGGTGCCTGCGGCGCAGGGAGCGGTACGAGAGCGCGTGCGAGAAGCCGCCGACGAAGAAGAACACCGGCATGATCTGCACTGCCCAGGTGAGGAGTTGGAGCTCCGGCACGACGGCGAGCAGATTGCCGACCCCGTCGGCGGTGACGGCGGCCATCAGCCAGTGCCCGAGCACGACGGTCCCGAGCGAGACGACCCTCAGCAGGTCGACGTAGCGGTCCCTGGTGTCCGGGGTGGCTTCGGCGAGCGCAGGTACGCGTGATCCCATGCGCCCACGGTCCCGTCCGGGGGCGAGCGGGCGTGAGGGCGTTCGTACTCAACTCGGGCCTGAGTACCCGCAGAACCACGGAGCTACGGAGCTACGGAGCAGCCCAACCGCCGAACCGCCCAACCGCCGAGCCGCCGCACCTCCGAACCGCCCAACCGCCCAACCGCCCAACCGCCGACTACACGATCGTCGCGCCCAGCGCCGGGGCCTGGGCGACGCGGGCCGTGCGGCAGGTCCCCGACGCGAGCAGCGCCTCGGCGATCTGCCCCGCCGCGTCCGCGTCCTTGGCGAGGAAGGCGGTCGTCGGCCCGGAGCCCGAGACGAGCGCGGCCAGCGCGCCCGCGTCGGTGCCGGTGCGCAGCGTGTCCGCGAGCGACGGGCGCAGCGAGAGGGCCGCGGGCTGGAGGTCGTTGACGAGTGCCCCGGCCAGGGCGCCCGCGTCGCCGGTGCGCAGTGCGTCCAGCAGCAGCGGGGACGCCACCGGCGCGGGGACGTCCGCGCCCTCGTTGAGCCGGTCGAACTCCCGGTAGACCGCCGGCGTGGACAGTCCTCCGTCGGCGACGGCGAAGACCCAGTGGAACGCCCCGCCGACGGGCAGCTCCGTGAGCCGCTCGCCCCGGCCCGTGCCGAGGGCGGCGCCCCCGACCAGGCTGAACGGCACATCGCTGCCGAGCTCCGCGCAGATGCCGAGCAGTTCCTCCCGCGACGCCCCGGTGGACCAGAGCGCGTCGCAGGCGAGGAGCGCGCCCGCGCCGTCGGCGCTGCCGCCCGCCATGCCGCCGGCGACGGGGATGTCCTTGTCGATGTGGATGTGCACGGCCGGGTCGATCCCGTGGCGCTCGGCGAGCAGTTCCGCCGCCCGCGCGGCGAGGTTCGTCCGGTCCAGCGGCACCTGGTCCGCGCCGGGGCCCGAGCAGGTGACGGTCAGCGACTCGGCCGGGGTGACGGTGATCTCGTCGTACAGTCCGACGGCCAGGAACACATTGGCCAGGTCGTGGTACCCGTCGTCCCGGACCCCGCCGACGGCCAGCTGGACGTTGACCTTGGCAGGTACCCGTACGGTGACGCTCACGTGGTTTCCCCGGCTCCCTTGTGCTCCGCGATACGCGCGAATTCTTCCACCGTCAGCGACTCGCCCCGCGCCTGCGGCGAGATCCCGGCTGCGACCAGCGCCGCCTCCGCGGCCGCCGGGGAGCCCGCCCAGCCGGCGAGCGCGGCCCGCAGCGTCTTGCGGCGCTGTGCGAAGGCCGCGTCGACGACCGCGAAGACCTCGGCCCTGGTGGCCGTCGTCTTCGGCGGCCCGGTGCGCCGGACCAGGGAGACGAGCCCGGAGTCGACGTTCGGCGCGGGCCAGAAGACGTTCCGCCCGATCGCCCCGGCCCGCTTGACCTCCGCGTACCAGTTCGCCTTGACCGACGGCACGCCGTAGACCTTGTTGCCGGGCCGGGCCGCGAGCCGGTCGGCGACCTCGGACTGCACCATGACCAGCGTCCGCTCGATGGTCGGGAAGCGCTCCAGCATGTGCAGCAACACCGGGACGGCCACGTTGTACGGGAGGTTGGCGACGAGTGCGGTGGGCGCCGGGCCCGGGAGCTCCTGCACGTGCATCGCGTCGGAGTGGACCAGCGCGAAGCGGTCCTTGCGCTCCGGCATCCGCGCGGCGATCGTGGTGGGCAGCGCGGCGGCGAGCACGTCGTCGATCTCGACGGCGGTCACCCGGTCCGCGGCCTCCAGCAGCGCGAGGGTGAGGGAGCCGAGCCCCGGGCCGACCTCCACGACCACGTCGTCGGGCCGCACCCCGGCGGTGCGGACGATCCGGCGGACGGTGTTGGCGTCGATGACGAAGTTCTGGCCGCGCTGCTTGGTGGGGCGTACGCCAAGCGCTGCGGCCAGTTCTCGGATGTCGGCGGGGCCGAGGAGGGCATCGGGATCGGTGGTGCTCACCGGTACAGCCTACGGCCGCAGTGCGGCCACGGACTCGCCCCCCGTTGCACGTAGAGCTTCTTCGCCCGGTACGTCTGCTCCTCGGGGGAGGCGTCCTGGGGTCGGCCGCGGCCGCCGAGCGACTGCCAGGTGCGGGTGTCGAACTGGTACAGCCCGCCGTAGGTGCCCGACGGGTCCACCGCGTCCGGCCGCCCGCCCGACTCGCACTGCGCCAGCGCCTTCCAGTTCAGCCCGTCGGCCCCCCGGACCGAGTCGGGCGGCCGCTTGGTGCCCGACTTCACCTGCCGGGCGACCGGCTCCCGCACGACCTCCTCGGAGACCTTCCGAGGCTTCTGCCGGACGCCGTTCACGGTCCGCACCGAGTAGGTGACCCGCCGCACGCCCGCCCTCCCCGCCCGGGCGACAACCTCGGTGCCCCGGTGCAGCTCCGGGTCGTCGGTCCGGACGGTGTCGTACGGGATGGGCTCCTCGCGGACCTCCTCGGTGTCGCTGATGCGCAGGACGGTGATCGTCTGACCGTCGCGCGGGAAGCTGTCCGGAGGCACGGAAGTGGTGTCCTGACCGCCGAGGGTGATACCGGCCGTCTCGACGGCCTCCCGTGCGGTCGCCGCGTTCGTGCGGACGGTGCGGGCCCGGCCGTCGGCCATGAGCGTGACGGTCCGCTCGGTCAGCACGTCGACGTCGAGGCCGCCGCGGGAGATGGACCGGGAGCGCGAGACGGACAGGGAGGCACCGTTCGCCCGCACCCCGACCTGGTGCAGCGCCTCCTCGACGGTGCGGGCGGTCGTCCACACCCGGCGGCTGCGGCCGTCGATGGTGAGGGTGACGGGGCGGCCGAAACGGACGACGACCTCGTCGCCGTGGGAGAGCTCCGCGCCGGGGGCCGGGGCGACGATGTCGTGCTCTCCGACCGTGAGCCCTTCCTCTGCGAGGAGTTCCTCCACGTCGTCGGCGAACGTGTGCAGGGTGCGGGGCACCCCGTCGACGCTCAGGCGGACGGCCTTGTCGGCGGCGACGAAGGCGGTGGTGCCGCCGGCGAGGAAGGCGACGACGAGGGCCTGCGGGATGAGGCGGCGCAATCCGTCGGTGCCGCCGAGCGTGAACGGTCCGATCCTGCGGCGCCGGGCGGCGCGGCGGGCTTCGGCCCGGGTGGCGGCGCGACCGCCCGCGGGCGTGGGGGCCGGGCGGGCGTCGGCGCC
>NZ_JASHLT010000032.1:0-81051 GCF_030056615.1 Streptomyces sp. HNM0645
GGTGCGGGCCGGGGCGCGGTGCGGGCCGGGGCGCGGTGCGGTGCGGGCCGACGTGCCGTGTGGGAGGGGACGGAATCGGGCAGGTGGGGCTCATGATGGCCCTGCCACCCCCCAATTCGGTCCCTGGAGAGCCCGTGCCGAGCAGAAGAGCACTGATCCGACGCCCGAGCCCCCGCGTGGCGGACGGCCTGGTCACTCACATCGAGCGCCGTACCGTCGACCCCCGGGCGGCGCTCTCCCAGTGGAAGGCGTACGGCGAGGCCCTGCGTACGCACGGCTGGGAGACGATCGAGGCCGAGCCCGCCGACGACTGCCCGGACGGGGTCTTCATCGAGGACACCGTGGTGATGTTCCGCAACGTCGCCCTCATCGCCCGCTCCGGGGCCGAGACCCGCCGCCCGGAGACGGCCGGGGTGGAGGAGGCCGTGGCGAGGCTCGGCTGCTCGGTGAACTGGGTGTGGGAGCCGGGCACGCTCGACGGGGGCGATGTGCTGAAGATCGGCGACACCGTCTACGTGGGGCGCGGCGGGCGGACCAACGCGGCCGGCGTGCAGCAGCTCCGCGCGGCCTTCGAGCCGCTGGGGGCGCGCGTCGTCGCCGTGCCCGTGTCGCGGGTGCTCCATCTGAAGTCGGCGGTGACCGCCCTGCCCGACGGGACCGTGATCGGCTACGAGCCGCTGGTCGAGCAGCCGTCGCTGTTCCCGGGGTTCCTGCCCGTACCCGAGGAGGCCGGGGCTCATGTGGTGCTGCTCGGTGGCGCAAAACTGCTGATGTCGGCGAGCGCCCCCAAGACGGCGGAGCTGTTCGCCGATCTCGGATATGAGCCGGTTCCAGTGGACATCAGCGAGTTCGAGAAGCTCGAGGGCTGCGTGACGTGTCTCTCCGTACGACTCCGGGACCTGCACACATAACGGAGCGCAAGGGGACATCACGACCGCGCGCTTGGCCGATGGCTTACTGCGCCTTTAACCTACGGTCTCGTAACCTACGAGGCCGTAGGTAAGACGCATGCCGTGATCCGGCCAGCGCCTTGCCGTCGGCGTCGTGCGTTCCGCCCGATGACGTCCCTCCCTCACCCGTCCCCAGGAGCCCCCGTGACGATCACCTCTCCCCACCTCGGCAGTTCGGAAGTGTGGACCGACGCCCGGCTGCTGTACGCGCTGGAGGAGGTTGTGGAGAAGGAGCTCAACCGCCACCTGAAGGTCGCCAAGGACTGGATGCCCCACGAGTACGTGCCGTGGTCGGACGGCCGGAACTTCCCCGGCCTCTTCGAGGACGGCGAGGCATGGGAGCCCGGCCAGTCCAAGGTCACCGACGTCGGGAAGACCGCCCTCGTCGTCAACCTGCTGACCGAGGACAACCTGCCCAGCTACCACCACGAGATCGCGACGCTCTTCGGCCGCGACGGCGCCTGGGGCACCTGGGTGCACCGCTGGACCGCGGAGGAGGGCCGGCACGGCATCGTGATGCGCGACTACCTGCTGACCTCGCGCGCCGTCGACCCGGACAAGCTGGAGCAGTTCCGCATGGCACACATGTCGGAGGGCTTCGAGTCCGACAACCGCCACTCCATGCTGCACTCGGTCGCGTACGTGGCCTTCCAGGAACTCGCCACCCGCATCTCGCACCGCAACACGGGCCACCAGTCGGGCGACCCCGTCTGCGACCGGATGCTGGCGCGCATCGCCAACGACGAGAACCTCCACATGGTCTTCTACCGCAACCTGCTCGGCGCGGCCTTCGAGATCGCGCCGGACCTGACCATGCAGGCCGTGCGGGACGTCGTGGTGAACTTCCGCATGCCCGGGCACGGGATACCGGGATTCGAGCGCGCGGCGGCGCAGATGGCGATCGGTGAGATCTACAACCTGCGGATCCACCACGACGACGTGCTGCAGCCGGTGCTCCGCTTCCTGAAGGTGATGGACATCGACGGGCTCGGCCCCGAGGGCGTGAAGGCGCAGGAGGAACTGGGACTGTACATGGGCGGGCTGGACACCGAGGCCGCCAAGTTCGACGAGAAGCTCGCGGCCCGCAAGGCCCGGCTGGCGGCCCGCGCGAAGGGCTGACCCGGGCGACCCGCCGGCGCCCGCGAGGAACCTCCGACCGCCCCCGCCGCGTTCCGCGACGGGGGCGGTCGCGGCGCACGGACCCGCCCGTCCGGGACGAGGACGGGTCGGGCCGTGCGGTCCGGCCGCCGTGTTCGGCGGGGACGGACGTCGGGCGGACGAGGGGCGCCCCGTAATCTGTGCGACGTGAAGCCCGCGACCCGAATCATCCTCATAGCCGCCCCCGTGGCCGTCGCCGTATCCATGATCCTCGGCGTCGGCAGCGAGGACGAGATACCGCTCGCCGACCGGCCGCGGGAGGCGCAGAAGACGACGGCCCCCGCACAGAACCCGCTCAAGTCGGGCACGGCGTCCGAGCAGCGGGCGCTGGAGGCCAGGATCGCGAAGATGCCCGCGGGACTCGCGGCTCCCGCCAAGAAGGAGATCGCCGCGCGGCTGGTGTCCACCGCAGAGCACTCCACCCTGAACTGGCGCGGCCAGTACGACGCCATCGAGGACCTCGGCGACGGCAACGGCTACACCGCCGGGATCATCGGTTTCTGCTCCGGCACCAACGACATGCTGCAGCTGGTCCAGGCGTACACCGCCGAACACCCTGACAACGGACTGGCCCCCTACCTCCCCGCCCTCAGGGAGGTCGACGGCACCGACTCGCACGAGGGGCTGGACCCCGGCTTCACCGACGCCTGGGTCGCGGAGGCCGGGAAGCCGGCCTTCCGCGCCGCGCAGGACGCCGCCCGCGACCGGATCTACTTCGACCCCGCCGTCCGGCTCGCCAAGATGGACGGCCTCGGCACGCTCGGCCAGTTCATCTACTACGACGCGATGCTGCTGCACGGCCCGGGCCTCGAGCCCGACGGCTTCTACGGCATCCGCCAGGCGGCCATGGAGAAGGCCAGGACGGCCGCGGAGGGCGGCGCGGAGAGGAGGTACCTGAACGTCTTCCTCGACGAGAGCCGTTCTGCCATGCGGGCCCGGACCGGTCCCGGTACGCGCGACACCTCGCGCATCGACACGGCGCAGCGGGTATTCCTGCGCAACGGGAACATGGCGCTGGCCGCGCCGTTGGAGTGGCGGATGTACGGGGAGTGGTTCCGCATCCCGGCCGCGCCCGACGTCACCAGTCGGCCACCCGGTAGTCCTTGAGGAAGACCCCGGACACCGGCGCGCCCGCCTCGCCCCGCACGATCGGGTCGTACACACGTGCCGCACCGTCCACGATGTCGAGCGGCGTGCGGGTACCGGCCGCGGCGATCCGCGCCTTCCGCGGGGCCGGGTTCTCGTCGGTGATCCATCCCGTGTCCACGCTGCACATGTGCACCCCCTGCGCAGCGAGTTCGCGCGCACTCGTACGGGTCAGCATGTTGAGCGCCGCCTTCGCCATGTTGGTGTGGGGGTGGCCGCCGGTCTTGTTGCGCACGGCGAACCGCCCCTCGACGGCGGACACGTTGACGACATAGCGGCGCGGGCGCGGCGAGGCGAGCAGCAGCGGAAGCAGCCGGTCGCACAGGAGCGCCGGTGCGACGGCGTTGACGAGCTGCACCTCCAGGAGTTCGGCCGGGTCGAGCTCGCCGATGCGCGCGGACCAGGAGTTGGCGGCCGACAGGTCGGGCAGCAGCCCGGCCTCGTCGGCGCCGGCGAGCACGAGGTCGAGCGGGGCGGATCGGCCGGCGGTGACAGCCGCCGGCGCGTACCCGGGAGCGGTCAGCACTCCCGCCGGACGCTCGCCGCCCTCACCGGACGCGAGCAGCGCGTACGACTCAGGCGGCCTGCGTATCGTCTGCGCGGCGTTGTTGACGAGTATGTCGAGCGGTTCGCGGTCGGCCCGCAGCCGGTCGCACAGTCCGAGGACCTGGCGCGGGTCGCGCAGGTCGATCGCGACGACGGTGAGCCGGTCGATCCACTCCCCGCTGCCCGGCACGGCGTGGAAGCGGCGCAGGGCGTCGTGCGGGAAGCGAGTGGTGACCAGCACCTGCGCGCCGTCCCGCAGCATCATCATGGCCAGTTGGAAGCCGATCTTCACCCTGCCGCCGGTGAGCAGGACCCGCCGGCCGGACAGGTCGGTGCGCAGCGTCCGCCGACCGGCGTTGTCGCTCGCGCAGACGGGGCAGAGCCGGTGGTAGAAGGCGTCGGCCTGTCGGTACGGCGACTTGCAGACATAGCAGTGACGGGGCTTCAGGTACGTGCCCACCGTGCCGCTGCGCGACTCCAGCGCGGCGTCCGCACGCCGGTCGGGGGCGCCGGTCGCGGTGGCGGCGGTGAGCAGGGCGTCGGCCTCGGAACGTGCCTTCCGGCGGGCCTTGCGGCGCCGGTTGCGGCTCTCCCGGGCGAAGTCGGCGGCGATCTCCTCGCCGCGCATCCGCGCCGGGTCCTCCAGCGGAAGGCCGCGCAGCCGCTCCACCAGGCGCCCGAGAGCCGCCAGTTCCTCGTCCGTGACCACACCGTCCGACGCGGCCGGGGTCGGCCCCGGCGTCGTCGCGTATCTCTGCTTCATGCGCAGGTGATCGTAGCCAGCGCCGGTCAGCGTCAGCACCCTGATTTCCACTCACCCGGGAGGCGTACGGCTCCGCCGACGCCGTGGCCCGAGCCGCCAAGGCGCTCCGTCACCGTCCGTCGCGCACGGCCCCGGCGTTCCGGACGGCTCGCCCGCCCGCCGCGACCGCTACCCGTGGCGCTGGATCCCGGAGCGCCGCAGCCTTCCGCGCTCCTTCTCCGAGAGACCGCCCCAGACACCGAAGCGCTCGTCGTTGGCGAGTGCGTACTCCAGGCACGCCACGCGGCCTTCGCAGGCGCCGCACAGCTGCTTCGCCTCACGGGTGGAGGAGCCGGGGGCCGGGAAGAAGAACTCGGGGCCGACCTGGGCGCAGAGGGCGGTCTTCTGCCAGGAGAGTGCCTGGCCGGGGGCGGGTGTGGTGCTGTTCATGGGCATGGTCGACAGGCTGCCCCGTGGTGATAAACGGCATGTCAATGAACGCTCAACGTCCGCGTTTCGGCCAACTCCGGCCTCCTGGGGCCGACGGCGGCACGTTCACGCGGCGTTCGCCGCGCCCGCGCTCTTCACCGCGGTCTCGATCACCGCGAAGCGGGCTCCGTACGGGTCCGCGAGTTTCGCGATGCGGCCGATGTCCTCGAGGTCGACCGGCGGGGTGCGGACCGTACCGCCGAGTTCCTCCGCCTCCGCAGCCGTCGCGTCGGTGTCGGTGACCTCGAAGTACGGCAGCCAGTACGGTCCGCCCGTCGCCTCCACCGGGTCGGTCTCCAGAGGGACGAGGCCGGCGAACATCGCGTCCTCGCCCGCGCCGGCCGGGTTCACGGTGAGGTACGTGTCACCACCGGGGACGGGCACGGCGAACTCGTCCCAGCCGAAGACGGAGCGGTAGAACTCGAGGGCCGCGCCCGGGTCCCGGGTGCAGAGCTCGGCCCAGCACAGCGAGCCGGTCTCGTTCACGACGTCGAGTCCCTTGTTGGTGCCCGGCTGCCAGGTGGCGAAGCCGACGCCCGCCGGGTCGGTGAAGTGGGCCGTGCGGCCGAGGTCCCACACGTCCGCCGGTTCGTGGGTGACGGTGCCGCCGCCGTCCGCCACCCGTTCGGCGGTGTCGTCGGCGCTGGGTGACTGGAAATAGAGGGTCCAGCCGGGCGCGACCCGCTCCGGGGGCACGGTCATGACGCCCGCCGCGGTCCTCCCGTCGAGTTCGAGCAGGCCGTAGCCGCCGGCCTCGGGCCCCGGGGAACGGAGCGTCCAGCCGAAGAGGTCGCCGTAGAACGACGCCGCGCCCCCGAGGTCGGGGCTGCCGACGTCGAGCCAGTTCGGGGAGCCGGTGAGATAGCGGGTGGTGAGCATGGGGCGTCGCTCCTTCGTGGGCGGCCGGGGCGGACCCGCCGCGGAACGTCGCGCGACCCTCCCGGGCCTCGGCGACGGGACCCGTCGTCGTGCCTCGTCCCTCGTGGCTGTGCTGCCGACCCCACCGAGTGTGCGCCCGCTCCCGATCCCCCGCACCCGGGGCGGCCACCCGGGCCACCGTCCCTTCCGGGAGCAGCACCCCTTCCGTGGCGGTCGCCCGGGTGGCGCCGTCTCCCCGTGGGCGCACGGGGAGACGGGGTGGACGCCGCCGTGCGAACTGCCGGGATCGGCGAGATACTGTCGCGCCGCCAGGACGAAGCGGTGCTCGGGCATCCCGCCGTGGTTGATCCGCCGTCCTGCGGCGTCGCCCTCCGTCCCGTGCGATCACTCGTGCCGGTGGTCGGCGCGTGTGGCCGCCGCTCAGCGGCCGTACGTTGCGGCAGGGTGGACGGATGCACCCCCGCACCAGGCCCCTCACCCTCGCCGTACTCCTCGCCGCGACCGGTCTCGTCGCGACCGGCTGTGTCTCCGTGCCCGGGACGCCGCCGCCCCCGCCGCCCGGCCTCGCGCCGGCCGGCGCCCCCTCGCCCGCGTCCCTCTCCCCGGAGCGCGCGGCCGAACAGGCGCCGACCCATGCCGAACTCGCCTCCACCGGACCGGAGGAGTCACCGCGGCCACGGCCTTCGAGCGGCCATGAGGCGGACGACGGCCGGCGGGCCGAGGCGCGCGCGCCGGGCGGGGCGGACGCGCCGCAGGGGCGGGAGCGTCGTGCGGCGGTACCGGAGAAGCCGGCGCGCGGCCGGCAGGGCGACAAGGGCCGTGCAGAGGAGGCCCGTTCGCCGCGCAAGCACACGAAGCACAGGGATGTACGACCGCCCCGGGTGCGGACGCACTACGACATGGGGGACCTGTGTCGGGCCTCGGACGGCGTGGCGGACCCGTCCTTCGTCGCCATGTGCCGGGCGAGCTACGGCCGCTGAGCGATCCGCGACCGGCGCCGGCGGGACGGGAACCCTCGCCGCCACGTCAGAGCCCGTGGCCGCGCCCGTCGGGGCCCGCCCGGACTCGGTGAACGCGCGGTACCCGCGCGGCCCACGGGCCGCGCGGGTCCGCGACGCCCGCGCGGGAGCCTCGTCCGCATTCCCCGCGCGGGCCGACCTCGGGGCCCGCCCCGCCGTACCGCCCGTCCGGCCCGCCTTCCGTACGACGCCGTTGCGCGCGAACCCGTTCCGCTCGAAGCCGTTCCCGAGTACGTCGCGCTGAGAGCCCGCCGGCCGGAAGCCCGGTCCCGCTTCACCGCGTTCGTGCGCCCCCACGGCCCTTCGGACGAACCCCGCGACCGCACCGGGTCGTTGAAGGGCAACCCGCTGGACCGCCCCTTGGAGCCGCGGACTTGCCGGACCGGCGGTCGCGCAGTCGGCGCGCTCGGCCGTTCAGTGCGTGTGCTCCGCCGACGCCCCCACCTCGCCCTTGGAACCCGAAGCGCCCTTCGCCCCGGTCACCCCGCCGGGTGGCGCCGGGGCCGCCGGGTGGTGCGGCTCGTACCCGGGGATCGTGCCGTCCGGCTTGGCCACCAGGAACAGTCCCGCCATCCCCATGTCCGAGTGGCTCTGCACATGGCAGTGGTACATCCACGCGCCCGCACCCACGCCCTCACCCGCGACGATCTGGAATCCGAAGGAGTCCGCAGGTCCGGTGATCTTGTTGTCCACGATCCGGGACGGGTCGTCGGGACCGGTCAGCAGACCGGTCCTGTTGTCCGCCCAGCGGTGACCGTGCATGTGGAAGGTGTGGTAGTACTCGCCGTGCGTGATCATCACGATCTCGACCCGATCGCCCACGGTCGCCCGGAAGTCCGGGCTCTGGTGTCCCGGCCTGTTGTTGATCGTCATGTCGTTGAAGACGATCGTGAACTGCTTGTCCGGCAGCAGGTCGCCCTTCCTGCGCACCACGACCGGCCCGTACAGCCCCTTGCGGATGCCGCCGGTGCCGTGGTCCGTGCCCACCACATGGTCGTGGTAGTGCCAGTAGCCCGCACTGCCCGCTCGCCAGGTGCCGTCCTTGCGTCTGCCCGGGGCGTGGGTGCGCCAGGTGTAGGTGCGGGTGGCGCCCGGTTCGACGTGGCTCCTGCTCGTCCGGGTGCCATCGCTGGCGATGTCGTAGTCCACGCCGTGGACATGGAGGCCGGCCGGCACGTCCATGGTGTTCTCGAACTCGATGTGCAGGGTGTCCCCCTCGACGAGCTCGATCATCGGACCGGGGACGGTCGCCTCGCCCTTCTCCAGGCCGTACCCCATCCGGCCGTCCGGCAGTTTCTCGGCGTACAGCCTGAGATGGCGTACCCCACCTCCGCCCGAGGCGGTCCTCGGTGCCCCTTCCACGGAGGGCGCGGCGGAAGCCGCAGCAACGGACAACGATGTCACACCGGTTGCCGCAACCGCGCCACCCGCCAGCACGCGCCGGTTGAAGCTCCGTCGGTCCATGTGAACTCCCCAGTGCCGTAGGGAAAATCGGGTCGGGCCGGGCACACGGTAGTCGGCCGACCCTTGTTTCTCCACACCCAGGACAAAGTTCGTCGGATTGCGGCCGTACCTATTGGCGGCTCGCCGAAAGAGGTCTAGCTTCACGGCTGTTGCTGTGACCAATGAGGGGTGGGTGACCACATGCACCGCGCACCACATCACCGGTCGAGAACGCGGCGCGGGACGGCGGCGGCACTGCTGGCCGGGACGATGGCCGCGTCGCTGCTGGGCGGGACCGCCGCGACGGCGAAGCCCACGCCGGATCCCCTGCCCTCCGGGGCGACAACGTTGTCCCTGCCGTCCCCACCGGGTGGCGCGGACGTGCGGGTGCTCGTCTTCCACGCCTCGGCGGGCCAGGAGTCGCCGACCGTCGACGCCGGGATCGCGGCCGTCGAGCAGATCGGGCTGACGGGACCGGCTGCGGGCAGGTTCCGCACCGAGGCCACCGACGACGCGTCCGTCTTCACCAACGCCAGGAAGCTCGGCCGGTACAACACCGTGGTCTTCCTGACCGGCGGCGGGGACGTGCTCGACCCCGAGCAGGAGGCCGGCCTGGAGGCGTACATGGAGGCGGGCGGCGGTTTCGTCGGCATCCACGACGCCGCCCGCACCGAGCCGTACTCGGACTGGTTCACCGGTCTCGTGGGCGCCCGGCCCACGACCTCGCCTGCCGCCGTCCAGCGCGCCGCCGTCGAGGTCGGCGATCGGCTCCACCCGGCGACCAAGAGCCTTCCACTGAACTGGAAGCGGCCCGACAAGTGGCTCAACTGGGCGGCGAACCCCTCCGGTTCGGTCCACACCGTGGCCCGGGTCAAGGAGAGCACCTACCAGCCGGGCCAGGGCGCCAACGGCTGGGACCACCCCGTGTCCTGGTGCCGGGACTACGACGGCGGCCGCTCTTTCTACACCGGTATGGGCGGGACGGCCGACTCGTTCGCCGAGACGGACTTCAGGGACCATCTGCGCGGCGCGCTGGCCTGGACCTCCCGCACCTCGCAGGCGGACTGCAAGGCCACCATCTCCGCCAACTACACGGCGCAGCGGGTGACCCAGCCCAACCAGCCCGGCCGGAACGACCAGATCGGCGAGCCGCACGGCCTGGTCGCGGCCCCCGACGGGCGGATCCTGTACATCGGGCGCGGCGGGGCCGACTCGTCCCGGCCGGTCGTGACCGACTGGAGCAACCCCGACATCGGCAAGGGCAAGGGCGAGATCCACGTCTACGACCCGAAGACGGAGAAGGTGACCCTCGCGGGCGCGGTCACGGTCTTCGGCAACAAGGGCGGCGGCGACGAGCTGACCAAGAACGAGGAGGGGCTCCTCGGCATCGAGCTCGACCCGGAATTCCAGACCAACGGCTGGGTGTATCTGCACTACACACCGCACTCGCGGATCAACCGCGACACGCACATGGCGGAGCGGTACGTCTCCCGCTTCACCTTCGACCTCGCCACCAACAAGCTGGACACGGCGAGCGAGAAGGTGCTGCTGAAGTGGCCGGTGCAGATCCACAGCTGCTGCCACGCGGGCGGCGGGATGGCCTTCGACTCCAAGGGCAACCTCTACATCGCCACCGGTGACAACAACTCGTCCGGCTTCAGCTCCGGTTACTCGGGCAACAACCCCCAGCCGAACTTCAGGGGGGTGTCGTTCGCGGACGCGCGGCGCACCGCGGGCAACACCAACAACCTCAACGGCAAGATCCTTCGGATCCACCCCGAGGACGACGGCACGTACACCCTCCCCGAGGGCAACCTCTTCACCGGTGCGGAGCAGGACGAGGGCGGTGGGAGGACCCGGGGCGAGATCTACGTGATGGGTGTGCGCAACCCGGCGCGGATCTTCGTCGACAGGACGACCGACATCCTGTACGCGGGCTGGGTCGGGCCGGACGCCGGTTCGCCGTCGACGACGTGGGGCCCGGCGAAGTACGACACCTTCGCCGCGATCACCAGGGCGGGCAACCACGGCTGGCCGTTCTGCATGGGCAACAACCAGCCCTACCGGGACCGCAATCTGCCCGACCCGAGCCGGCCGCTCGGCTGGTACGACTGCTCCGGACCGAGGAACGAGTCGCCGAACAACGACGGCCTGGTGAACCTGCCGCCGGTGACGCCGAACACGATCTGGTACTCGCCGCAGGGCGGCGGCCCGGACTACCCGCGCGACGCGGCCGGAGTGCCCAGCTACAAGGTGGAGGAGCAGAAGCTGCTGCTTCCGTGGCTGAAGGGCGGCGGCCAGGCGACGATGAACGGCCCGGTGTACCGCTTCGACGACACGAAGGGCGACCCGGCCGTGCGCTGGCCCGCCTACTGGGACGGCAAGTGGTTCGTGGGCGACTTCTACGACGGCGACCAGCCGCGGCACGCGGTGCTGACCGACCCGAAGACCGTCGGCAAGGGCGGACTGCCCGTGCACGCCGAGTCCCTGAAGAAGATCGTCCCGGTCGGCACGGACGGCATCCGCAACCTCATGGACTGGAAGTTCGCCCCGGACGGGTCGCTGTACGTCCTCGACTACGGGCGCGGCTTCTTCACCTCCGACTCCAGGTCCGCGCTGTGGCGCGTGACCTACAAGGGCGGCGGGCCGACCCCGGCCGCCGATCAGCTCGCGCGGAAGGCGGCACAGAGTTGAGACTCCTGTGGCAGGGACAGCTCCGGCTGTGGACGGCGCTGCTGGGCGCGCTGGCGATGGTGCTCGGGCTGACCTCGACCGTGGCGTACGGCCGGGCGGGCGAACGGGAGACGGACACGACCGCGGCCCAGACGCTCACCTGGACCGCGGGCGACCCGATCGACCGCTATCTGTCGTTCCCGACGACCGCGGTGGCGGGCCCGACGACGATCGTCTTCGAGAACAGCTCGGCGACCGGCAACACCACCGGGATGCCGCACACGCTGTCCTTCGACGTGTCCGATCCCGAGTACAACAACGACGTCCCGCTGAACATCCTGGCAAACCCCAGCGACGACCAGGGCGGGAAGCACTCGGTCGAGGTCACGCTGACGCCGGGCCGGTACCGCTTCCACTGCACGATCCCCGGCCACGGCCAGATGCAGGGCATCCTCACGGTGACCGACCCGGGCGGTGAGGACACGACGGCGCCCGAGACCTCGGCGAAGGTCGAGGGCGAGAAGAACGCCGACGGCGCCTACATCGGCCACGCCACGGTGACCGTGGCGGCGACCGACGCGGGTTCGGGTGTGGACAGGATCGAGTACGCGCTGGGGGCGGACGGGGCCTGGCAGCCCTACACCGCACCCGTGATGGTCCACGAGACCGGCACCCACAGGGTCCGCTACCGCGCCACCGACAAAGCCGGCAACACCGCCGCCGACAAGGCCGTCGACTTCACCGTCGTCGCCCCGCCGACGCAGGACGAGACCCCGCCGGAGACCTCGGCCACGGTGACCGGCGAGAAGAACGAGCAGGGCGAGTACCTGGGCACGGCGACGGTCACCGTGACCGCCTCCGACACGGGTTCCGGGGTCAACACCATCGAGTACGCGCTGGGGGCGGACGGGGCCTGGCAGCCCTACACCGCACCCGTGATGGTCCACGAGACCGGCACCCACAGGGTCCGCTACCGCGCCACCGACAAAGCCGGCAACACCGCCGCCGACAAGGCCGTCGACTTCACCGTCGTCGCCCCGCCGACGCACGACGAGACCCCGCCGGAGACCTCGGCCACGGTGACCGGCGAGAAGAACGAGCAGGGCGAGTACCTGGGCACGGCGACGGTCACCGTGACCGCCTCCGACACGGGTTCCGGGGTCAACACCATCGAGTACGCGCTGGGGGCGGACGGGGCCTGGCAGCCCTACACCGCACCCGTGATGGTCCACGAGACCGGCACCCACAGGGTCCGCTACCGCGCCACCGACAAAGCCGGCAACACCGCCGCCGACAAGGCCGTCGACTTCACCGTCGTCGCCCCGCCGACGCAGGACAGGACCCCGCCGGAGACCTCGGCCACGGTGACCGGCACCAGGAACTCGGACGGCGCGTACATCACCAGCGCCACGGTGACGGTGGCGGCGGCCGACACCGACTCGGGCGTGGAGCGCATCGAGTACTCGCTCGACGCGGGCCCGTATCTGGCCTACACCGCGCCCGTGATCGTCGATCGGGTCGGGTTCCACACCGTGCAGTACCGGGCCACCGACAGGGCCGGCAACACCTCCGAGGCGCGGAAGGAGTCCTTCACGGTCGCGGAGAGCGGTGGCGTCCCCGCCCCGAACTGCCCGGAGTACGACGAGCGGCTGACCGTGATCGTCGGCACCGTCGACACGGGGGTGCCGAACCGGGTCACCCGCTCCCGTTGCACGGTCAACGAGCTGATCGAGGACGAGAAGGACTGGAGCTCCCACGCCCTGTTCCTCAAGCACGTCGACAAGGTGCTGGACCAGTTGCTGGCCGACGGCGTGATCGACCTGCGCGAGCACAAGAAGATCTACAGGGCGGCCAAGCAGTCCGGCATCGGCAAGCCGGGACAGACCAGCGGCTACCGCGACCTGTTCGACGGCACGGCCGCCTCGTTCGCCAAGTGGCAGCACGTGGGCGGCGGTTCGTTCGGCCTCAACGTCGACGGGTCCATGACCAGCGGCACCACCAGGGGCGGCCTGGGCATGCTGTGGTTCCCGCAGCGGCAGTACGGCGACTTCTCGCTGAAGCTCCAGTGGCGGGACGACGCCCCGGGGACCGGCAACGCCAACAGCGGTGTGTTCGTGCGCTTCCCCTACCTGCACGACAACCCGGAGGAGCCGCGGCCGGAGTGGGTGGCCATCAAGTACGGCCATGAGGTGCAGGTCCTGGACCGGCCCGACGGCGACATGTACAAGACCGGTTCCGTCTACGGCTTCGACCGCGTCGGTCTCGGCGGGGCCGGGGTCACCCCGAAGGGCACCTGGAACGACTACGAGATCCGGGTGGAGGGCCAGCACTACTCGGTCCACCGCAACGGTGTCCTGATCAACGAGTTCGAGAACAGCGGCGGCCAGGAGTTCGTCCCGCCGCGCGGCGACGACCCGGGCACGGACGGGCGGCGCTACGCCCAGGGCTACATCGGCCTCCAGGTGCACGGAACCGCCGATGTGATCTCGTACCGCAACATCCGCATCAAGGAGCTGTAGACGAACCCGGCCCCGCGGCCGTGGTGCCCCACCGCGCCCCAACGGGCGGTGGGGCACGCTCGTGCTGCGGGCGGTCCGACGCGCCGGATCAGCCGTCGCCCGGCGCCGCCGACCCGCCCGGTCCCGACTCCCCCCGCGTCCCCTCCGCGGAGTCGCCCCGCGCCTTCACGGGCGCGCGCCCGGCAGGCTTCGCGGCGGGGCCGGCCGGGGCGTCCTTCTTCGCGCGGCTCGGCTGGACCCGCTTCGGCTCACCGGGCATCTTCGGGTACTCCGGCGGGTACGGCAGATCGCCCAGGCCGTGCTCCGCCTCGTCACGGCGGGCCAGCTCCAGCAGCGCCTCCAGGCCGAAGCGCCGGTCGTCCATGTCGGCGTGGACGTCGCCGGCCTCGGCGTAGCGCGTCCGCATCGTCACGATGTCGAAGTCCTCGGGGACCGCGTCGTCGATCTCCTCCCAGCGCAGTGGCGCGGAGACCGGGGCGTGGGGGCGGGGCCGCACGGAGTAGGCGGAGGCGATGGTGCGGTCCCGGGCGGTCTGGTTGTAGTCGACGAAGATCCGCGCGCCGCGCTCCTCCTTCCACCACTTGATGGTGACCTGGTCCGGCATCCTGCGTTCCAGCTGCCGCCCGCAGGCGATGGCGGCTCGCCGGACCTGGGTGAACGTCCAGCGCGGTTCGATGGGGACGAACACATGGAGTCCGCGTCCGCCGGACGTCTTGGGCCAGCCGCGCAGCCCGGCCCCGTCGAGGACGTCCCGCAGTTCGTGGGCGGCACGGACGGCGTCGGCGTAGTCGGTGCCGGGCTGCGGGTCGAGATCGATGCGCAGTTCGTCGGGGTGGTCGGTGTCGTCGCGGCGGACCGGCCACGGATGGAAGGTGACGGCCCCGAGGTTGGCGGCCCAGGCCACGGCGGCGGGCTCGGTCGGGCACATCTCGTCGGCCGACCGGCCGCTGGGGAACGTGATGTGGGCGGTGGGGATCCAGTCGGGGAGGTACCTCGGGGCGCGCTTCTGGAAGAACGACTCGCCGGTCACCCCGTCGGGGTAACGCTCCAAGGTGGTGGGCCGGTCCCGCAGCGCACGGGTGATGCCGTCACCGACGGCGAGGTAGTACTGGACCATGTCCATCTTGGTGTAGCCCCGTTCGGGGAAGTACACCTTGTCCGGGTTGGACACACGGACGGTCCGCCCTCCCACTTCCACCTCCACCGATCCGGCCATGCCCGTCAGCGTAGGCCGTGCCAGGATTCCGTGCATACCGGACAATCACGCTATGGATCTGCCGGTGATGCCTCCCGTGAAACCGATGCTCGCCAAGTCCGTGGCGAAGATCCCGCCCGGTATGCAGTACGAGGCCAAGTGGGATGGTTTCCGTGCGATCGTCCACCGGGACGGCGACGAGGTCGTGATCGGAAGCCGCACCGGGAAGCCGCTGACCCGCTACTTCCCCGAGCTGGTCACGGCCCTGCGCGGCAATCTGCCGGAGCGCTGCGTCGTCGACGGCGAGATCGTGATCGCCCGCGAGGGACGGCTCGACTTCGACCGGCTCACCGAGCGCATCCATCCGGCGGACTCCCGGGTGCGGATGCTCGCCGAGCGCACCCCGGCCAGTTTCGTGGTCTTCGACCTCCTGGCCCTCGGCGACGAGGCACTGCTCGACACGCCGCTCGCGGAGCGGCGCGCGCGGCTCGTCGAGGCGCTGGCAGGGGCACGCGAACCGGTGCACATCGCGCCCGCGACGACGGACACCGCCGTCGCGGAGCGGTGGTTCGAGCAGTACGAGGGGGCCGGGCTCGACGGGGTGATCGCCAAGCCGCTGGACCTTCCGTACCGACCCGACGCCCGGCTGATGTACAAGGTCAAGCACGAGCGGACCGCGGACGTGGTCGTTGCCGGCTACCGCTTCCACAAGAGCGGACCGGTCGTCGGCTCGCTGCTGCTCGGTCTGCACGACGCCGGGGGCGCCCTGCAGCACGTGGGCGTCTGCGCCGCGTTCTCCATGAAGCGCCGCGAGGAGCTGGTGGCGGAGCTGGAGCCGCTGCGCCTGGCGGACGTGTCGGAGCACCCCTGGGCGCGCTGGGCGGAGGAGGAGGCGCACGAGTCGGCCCGGCTGCCCGGTGCGCCGAGTCGCTGGTCGGGCAGGAAGGACCTGTCCTGGGTGGCGCTGCGGCCCGAGCGGGTGGTGGAGGTCGCGTACGACCACATGGAGGGCGACCGGTTCCGGCACACGGTGCAGTTCCGGCGGTGGCGGCCCGACCGGACTCCGGAGAGCTGTACGTACGCGCAGCTGGAGGAGCCGGTGCGCTACGACCTCTCGGAGGTGCTGTCGGCGCCACCGTCCGGATGAACCGCGGACCTCGGCTTCCTTCCGGAGCGCGCGTCCGCGCCCCGCCGGAAGGCGGGGCACTCGCGGCCCCGGGCGGGCCCTGGTCGGGCACCGGCCCCGGCACGCGGGTCAGTGGTACGGCGCCTCGGCCTCCACGGCGTACACGTCCGCGACCGCGTGCCGCCTGACCTCGGGCGACGGCCTCAGCGTCCCGCGCTCCTCCGGTGAACTCGCCCGCGGCGAGGCGGAGTTCGCGGACGGACTCCGCCCGGGGCAACTTACTCCGGAGTAAGGGCAAATCAACGATCGCGACCGAACGGTTTCCGCACAGAGACGTCCCGGCTGACGAACCGTGAAGCGCATCAGGTACGTATAGAGGAGAACACCACCCATGCCCGGCGACCCCGGAGCAACATCAGCAAAGGACTCCACGTGACCGCGTCCAACCTCGTCCCCGTCCCGATCCCCGACGGTGTGGCCGCCCTGATCGGATCCTGCATGCCGCTCGGTGTGCTGCAGGCGGAGATCGACGCCGAGTGCGCGGCGCGCGAGGCCATGCGGTTCCGGGGACCGCTCTGCGCCGAGGACCAGGTGGACCGCGAGCACGCCCTGGCCGCGCTGGCCCGGTCCAACAAGATCCTGGCCGCCTACAACCCGGGCCTGGTGGTGCGTCCGGGCGGACCGCGCTAGCCGGGAACGCAGCGGCCCGGGGACAACCGATGCGGATCGGAACCGTGTCGGTGCCGGGCAGGTGGGACGGAGAAGGGGAGCCTGGACCACAGCGTGACCTGCCGCACTCCTGCGCCCGCCCGACCGTGCGGGGTCGGCAGCCCTGCGGAACAGGAAGGACGGGACCGTGGCGACCAAGGGAACGGGCGGCGACAGCGCCGACGAGGAGGGGGCGGCACCGGCGAACGCCGCGCCCGGAGAGACCCGGATCAAACCTGTCGTCTTCTTCGGCTCCTCCGGGCTGATCCTCGCGATCTCGATCTGGGCGATCATCACCCCGGGGGGCGCCCAGCAGGTCATCGGTGTCGTGGTCGACTGGATCTCCACCGGTTTCGGCTGGTACTACTTCCTCGCCGCCACCCTGTACCTGGCCTTCGTGGTGTTCATCGGCGCCTCCCGCTACGGCAACATCAAACTGGGGCCGAAGCACTCCACGCCCGACTTCGGCCTGTTCGCCTGGGGGGCCATGCTCTTCGCGGCCGGCATCGGGATCGACCTGATGTTCTTCGCCGTCTCAGGGCCCGTCAGCCACTACCTCGCGCCGCCGGAGGGCGAGGGGCAGACCGTGGAGGCGGCCCGTCAGGCCGTGGTGTGGACGCTGTTCCACTACGGCATCACCGGGTGGGCGATGTACGCGCTGATGGGCATGGCGCTGGGGTACTTCGCCTTCCGCTACCGGCTGCCCCTCGCCATCCGCTCGGCGCTCTACCCCATCATCGGCCGACGCATCCACGGCCGGATCGGTGACGCCGTGGACCTCGCGGCCATCATCGGCACGGTGTTCGGCATCTCGGTGTCGCTCGGAATCGGGGTGGTGCAGCTGAACTTCGGCCTCAGCTTCCTCTTCGACGTACCCGAGGGGATCGCCGCGCAGATCGGTCTGATCGTCATCGCGGTGATCATGGCCACGGTGTCCGCGGCGGCGGGAGTCGACCGCGGCATCCGGCGGCTCTCCGAGCTCAACGTCGTGCTCGCCCTCGTACTGCTGCTCTACATGCTGATCGTCAGCGGCCCCGTCCCGCTGCTCAACCAGCTCATCCTCAACATCGGCGACTACGTCAGCCGCTTCCCCTCGATGACCCTGAACACCTTCGGCTACGACCCGCCGAAGGACTGGCTCAACGCCTGGACGCTCTTCTTCTGGGCCTGGTGGGTCGCGTGGGCGCCCTTCGTCGGGCTGTTCCTGGCGAGGATCTCCCGCGGCCGCTCGCTCCGCCAGTTCGTGCTGGCGACCCTGGTCATCCCGTTCGTCTTCACGCTCATCTTCCTCTCCGTCTTCGGCAACAGCGCGCTGCAGGTGATCCGCAGCGGCAACGTCCGGTTCGGCGAGACGGCCATGGAATTCCCCGAGCAAGGCTTCTACGGGCTGCTCGCGCAGTACCCGGGGGCGGCGTTCAGCGCCGGACTCGCCACCGTCGTCGGGCTGCTGCTCTACGTCACCTCGGCGGACTCCGGCGCGCTGGTGATGGGCAACCTCTGCTCGCACCTGCCCACCCCGGTGAGCGACTCGGCTCCCTGGCTGCGGGTCTTCTGGGCCGGCGCGACGGGACTGCTGACCCTGGCCATGCTCCTCGTCGGCGGCGTGGAGGCACTCACCAGCGCGACCATCGTCATGGGGCTGCCGTTCTCGTTCGTGATGTTCCTCATCATGGCCGGCCTGTACAAGGCACTCCGCCTCGAACGCATGCGTGACGACGCGCTGATCGCCACTCTGCCCGGGTCGCTGTCGGGACGAACGCACCGCGGACCCCACGCCGAGCGGACCTGGCGGCAACGGATCGCGCGGGCGATGTCGTTCCCCGGCCCGCAGGCCGCCGCCAGGTTCGTTGACGAGGTGTGCCGCCCGGCGTTCGAGAAGGTGGCCGATGAACTGCGCACCCAGGGAGCGGAGACGTCCGTCGCCGAGGAGACCGACGAGGCGACCGGCGTTCCCCGGCTGGAGCTGCGGGTCCGGATCGGCGGCAAGGAGGAGTTCGTCTACGGGCTGGAGCCGCTGGAAACGCTCACCCCCCAGTTCGCGACCCGGTCGGTCTCCGCCCACGACACGTACCTGAGGTTCGAGGTGCGGCTCGCCGAGGGCAACCAGGGCTACGACGTGATGGGGTACACCGAGGAACAACTCATCGGCGACATGCTCGACCAGTACGAGAGGCATTTCGAGTTCCTGCGCCTGCACCACGAGGCCACGGCCGGCTCCGCACTGCCCGGGCACCGGCCGGACACGGCCGAGCACGGCCCGGACCAGGAGGGCTGACCCGGAGGACGGACTCGCGACCGCCGGGCAGCTCGGGGTGCTCGGCGCCGCCTGGCTGACCGTCTCGACTGTGCTCAGCGCCGGGGCCGCCGCCGTGCCGGCCGCACCGGTGCTCCCCCGGCAGTCCGCGGTGCCGGAAGGGCCCCGCTGACCGCCGGCACCAAGCGGCTCCGGACGTGAGACTCGTGGGCTCGCATGTCGAGGTACAGGAGACCCGGTGAGAACGATCTTGCTGGGGGTTCGCTTGCCTCGCAGGAGCATCGAGCTGACGGGGGACTGCGCCGGCGCGCAGTTCTCGCGGGGAGGGGGAATTGGTTGTAGAGCGTGCCCGGAGAGACGCCGAGGAGCTTGGCGATCGAGGTGATGGAGCGGCCCGGGTCGGGCAGCAGGTCGCGGGCGGCGCGGATGACTTCCTCGGTGGCGACGCTGCGGCGCCCGCCGACCCGGGCGCGGGCGGCGGCCAGGCCGTCGTTGGTACCGATGACGATGGGCTCGCGGATGAACTCCGCCAGGGCGGCGAAGGCGTGGAGGACGAGGCGGCCGCCGGGGGCGGACACTGGTTTCTGGAGGGCGTTTTGAAGGCTCTGGGGGCTTTCAGGAGCCCCATCGGGGCGATCTTCGGAAAGCGAAGGCCACTTGAACGAAGGTCAGTTGAAGGTCACTGGATCTTCGGGTGACCGTCGAGCTGCGAGGACAGCTGTAGCTGCCTCGCATGGGTTGATCTTCCAGAGCTGCCGCGGTGAATTCCGGTTGCCCGGGGCCGGGCAGGAAGCGATGATCCTCCTCATGTTCGCTGCTGCGTCTGCGGGTCCCGCACTACGGCCGTATCCCAAGATCTCTGCAAGGGGAGGGCTTGGCGTGTCCGGGGTCCGGGAGTGGGTCGCGGTGGAAAAGGTACATGGAGCACACTTTGCGGTGGTGTGTGATGGCGCGGGGGTTCATCCGGCAAAGCGGCGTGAACTGTTGGGCGACGATGCGCTGGACGGTTTCTTCGGCGTGAGCAGAATTTGGCCGGCGCTGTCGGTAGCGGCGGCCCGTTTCGCTTCCGCACTGCACAGTGCGTGGGGTGACGCCCCGGTGGTGACGATCTACGGTGAGCTGGCTGGTGGAAGCTACCCACACCCGGATGTCCGCGCCGCTGCCGGGGCCGAGCCAGTACAGACGGGTGTGTGGTACGCGCCGGGACTGCACTGGCTTCCGTTCGATGCCTCGGTCGAGACAGCCGAGGGACGCTGCTGGATCTCTGACCGTGCTCTGCGTGACATCGCGGCTGCTGCAGGGCTCAACTGTCCTCCCGTTCTGGGGCACGGCGCGCTGAACAAGCTCCAGGAGCTGCCGTGCGACTTCCCCACAAGGGTCCCAGCCCTCTTCGGACTGCCCGAGTTGGCAGACAATCTTGCCGAAGGCTACGTCCTCAAGCCGGCCGGCGAATGGACGGAGACGAAGGCTGCAGGCACAGGCATGCGTCCTGTGGTCAAGGTGAAGCAAGAGTCTTTCGCGGAGGACGAGCGGTTCGGCGGCGCCCGTCCCTATCTGCCGCCGCCGCAGGGAGCGGCCGGAGTTCCCGCCTGGCTCCTGGCCCAGGCCTCGGCACTTCTCACCCCCGCTCGTGCGGCAGCCGTGGTCAGCAAGCTGGGCCCCCGCGCTCCGGCAGATGCTGTGGCGGAGGAGATCACACGGGATGTCTCGGAGGAGCTCGCCGAAGCGCTGGGAGGCCTGGAAGACACACTCCTGCCCCCGCTGGAGCGAGCGCTTCTGCCTGGGGCACGCTCCTTGGCGGTGTTCGACGCCAACGACCGCCACCGTTCCCGGACAGGCAGACAAGGCACACGGTGACGGCAGCAAGCAGTCGCCCAGGTCATGCGAGATGAGCAAAGACCATCAGCCAGGCGCAGCCGGTCGGCTCTGACCGGATGACCGCGCACGTCTTCCACTCCAGGTCGTCGATCCAGACAACGGCATGCTCATCGGTCGAGGACTCCACCAGCACGACCGGACCGTAGCGGGGGCGCCGACACCCGCTCGACGATCTTTCCGTGAACCTCAGCGAGGCCCCAGGACGGTGTGCTGGCCAACCAAGATCGGTCTCACCGGGACTTCCTTCACGCCAACTACCCACACCCAGGCCCGCGATGCACACACGGGGATCCTCGAACTGCCGTGAGCGGTCGTCAACGCGCCGATGGTGGTGCGGCCGGGCCCGACGACGAGCGCCCGGCAGGCGGCCGGCCGCGGCGTTCACTCCATGAAGGTGCCGTTCACATACACCCAGGCGCCGTCGTGCCGTTCGAAGTGGCTGCGCTCGTGGAGTTGTCCGGGCTCCCCGCCGTGGGTGCAGCGGGCGACGAAGGTGACCGTGCCGGTGGCGTGGAACATGCCGCCCTCGGTGGTCTCGCGGATCTCCAGACCGGTCCAGCGCATCGCGGGATCGAACTCCACGCCGCTCGGCCGGTAGTCGGGGTGCCAGGTGCGCAGCAGATACCCCTCGTCACGGACGACGAAGGCGCAGTAGCGGGACCGCATCAGCAGTTCCGCCGTCGGGGCGGTGGACCGTCCGGTGTGGAACCTGCCGCAGCAGGCTCCGTACACGGCGGGCAGACCGCAGGGACAGGGCGAGCCGTCGGTGACGGTGGATTGCGGGGAGCGGGTGGTACGTCGGGCCATGGGGCCATTGTGTCGCGCTGGGTGTCGCACCGGGTGAATGGGCCCGTGCGGCGCTTCCACCAGGACGGCAGTGACCCCGGCCGGACCGCGGTCCGGCCGGGGCACCCCTTGGGAGGTCAGGCGGTCGGCGCGGGGGCGGTGTCGCCCTCCGTGTCCTCGGCCGTCTCGGCGGGGGCGACTACCGCGGGCGTCTTGTCCTTGGCGAGCCCGTTGAAGATCAGGTTCAGAACGATCGCGGACGTCGCGCCGAGCGTGACGCCGCTGTTGAGCAGAGAGGCGAGGTCGGCACCCATGTGCTCCTTGAAGAGCACCGGGACGGTGGCCGGCAGCAGCGCGAAGGCCAGGGACACACCCACGACGAGCGCGTTCTTCTCCTCCTTCAGGTCGGCCTTGGCCAGCGTCTGGATACCAGCCAGGGCCACCATCGCGAACATCACGGTAGCCGCGCCGCCGAGTACCGCGTGCGGCACCGAGGCGACGACCGCGGCGGCCTTCGGAAGCAGGCCCAGAACCATCATGAACACACCGGCGGCCACCACGACGAAGCGACTCTTGACCTTGGTCATCCGAACAAGTCCGACATTTTCCGCAAAAGCCACATAGGGGAAGGAGTTGAGAACACCTCCCAGCGCCGTGGCCGCGCCGTCGGCACGCAGGGCACGAGCCACGGTTTCACTGTCGACCTCCTTGCCGACGATGTCACCGACCGCGTACGTGTCACCCGTCGTCTCGACCATGGTGATCAGCATGACGATGAGCATGAGAAGGATCGGGAGCCACTGGAACTGAGGCATACCGAAGTGGAACGGCGTCGTGACCCCGACCCAGTTCGCCTTGCCCACCTCCGAGAAGTGCGCGTCCCCGAGCAGGAAGGCCACGGCGGTGCCGCCGACCAGGCCGAGCAGAATCGCGATACTGGAGAGGAACTGCCTGCCGACCTTCATCAGGACGAGGATGAAGAGCATCGTGCCGCCGGCATAGGCGAAGTTCCTGGGGTCACCGAAGTCCGGGCTGCCGAGTCCGCCCGCCGCGTCGTTCAGGCCGACCGGGATCAGCACGATACCGAGAACCGTGATCACCGTACCGGTCACCACCGGCGGGAACAGCCGCATGACCGACCGGAACGCCCTGGCGGGGAGCCAGGCGAACGCGAAGGTCGCCAGACCGGCCGTGATCACGGCACCGTAGATCACCAGCAGGGCCGCCGTGCCGCCCCCCGCGCCCATGCCGATCGCGATCATCGGAGACACCGCGGTGAAGGTCACGCCCTGGATCAGCGGCAGCCGCGCGCCGACCCGGCCGATTCCCCACGCCTGGATGATGGACGCGATACCGCAGGTGAAGAGGTCTGCGTTGATCAGGTAGACCAGCTGCTCGGCACTGAGTCCCAGCGCACCGCCGACGATGATCGGGACGATCACAGCGCCGGCATAGAAGGCCAGTACGTGCTGGAACCCGTAGAGCGCCAGCTTGGAGACGGGGAGCACCTCGTCGACCGGATGGGGGCTCTGCTCCTTGCGACCCGGGAGTTGAACGGCGAAACGTGCCATCTCTGCCTTGCCCTTCAAGAGGTGGTGATGGGAAGAGTTCTGGTTATCCCTGGTCCGGCGTTCGGTCGGCGGAATCAGGGTTGTCAGTGCGGTCACGCCGTCGAGGCCTTACTGGTGACGGCAGCAGCGTCTCGTCGTGTGTCCGAATAGAACCCCTGTATGGCGCCGCACGAAAATTGGCGACATGCACAAAGTGTTGACGGCGACGCCTCGCGGATTTGTAGGTTCGTCCAATGGCGGTGTGCGGCGCGAACGCGTGCGCTGGTCGCCGACCCTCATCCACCAGGGCCTGGCGCAGGGGCGGGGCGCCGGCGCGCGACGGCATCCCGCCGAGTGGTGGAACGGATCCCGCCTGGTCGCTCGACGGCGCCGGTGAAGCCGAACTCCTCTGATGCGGCTCGGGTTTCGCTGCCGTCGTGGCCGCGGCACAGGTTGAGGTCGACGTCCGTCGGGAGCGGTCGGGCTCCACCTCTCGCCCCTTCGATGACACGAGCAGGGGCGAGCCCTACCGGTCAGACCAGGCCGTGCGACGAGCCGCGGGCCCAGGAGGCCACCGAGCGTTTCCGGCCATGCTCGCCCGGTCGACGGGCCGGGGCCCACGACGAGGCTGAAGGCCGCCGGAGGACCCCGACAGGACGGCGCTCCGAGAATCAGCGACAGTATCCAACTTTTACCAACAGGTACCAACAGGACCCGGTACCCGGTGGGGCCCGGTTCCCGCCCGGGCGGTTCTCGCGCGAACGCCCGCGAGGTGACAGCGTTGGGGCAGACGGGACAGGCAGGGCCGGTGAGGGACGGCGGCGCTGTGCGGGAGCACGGCACGAGGAAGGTCACGGGATGAGGCTGACGATTCTGGGCGGCGGAGGCTTCCGCGTGCCGCTGGTGTACGGCGCGCTCCTCGGCGACCGCGAGGAGGGCCGGATCACCCGGGTCACCCTCCACGACCTCGACGGATCCCGGCTCCGCGCCGTCGCCGCGGTCCTCGCCGAACAGTCCGCCGGAGTGCCGGACGCGCCCGCCGTCGCGGTCACGACCGACCTCGACGAGGCGCTGCGCGGAACCGACTTCGTGTTCTCCGCGATCCGCGTCGGCGGGCTGGAGGGGCGGGCGGCGGACGAACGGGTGGCACTCGCCGAGGGCGTGCTGGGCCAGGAGACGGTCGGCGCCGGCGGCATCGCGTTCGGGCTGCGGACCGTGCCGGTCGCCACGGACATCGCCCGCAGGATCGCCGCGCTCGCGCCCGACGCCTGGGTCATCAACTTCACCAACCCCGCGGGGCTCGTCACCGAGGCCATGTCCCGGGTGCTCGGCGACCGCGTCATCGGGATCTGCGACTCACCGGTCGGGCTCGGCCGGCGCGTGGCCCGGGCGCTGGGCGCCGACCCCGGCCGGGTGGGGATGGACTACGTCGGCCTCAACCACCTGGGCTGGCTGCGCGGACTGCGGGTGGCCGGCCGGGACGAACTTCCGCGTCTTCTCGACGACTCCGAGGCGCTCGGCTCCCTGGAGGAGGGCAGGCTGTTCGGCGCGGAATGGCTGCGCTCTCTCGGCGCGATCCCCAACGAGTACCTGCACTACTACTACTTCAACCGCGAGACCGTGCGCGCGTACCGGCAGGCGGAACGCACCCGCGGGGCCTACCTCCGCGACCAGCAGGCGGGCTTCTACGCCGAACCGTCCCTGAGGCGCTGGGAGTCCGCCCTCGCCGAACGCGAGGCGACGTACATGGCCGGCAACCGCGAGGCGTCCGGCGCGGGCGAGCGCGCCGACGGGGACGCGGAGTCGGGCGGGTACGAGCAGGTCGCGCTGGCAGTCATGCGCGCGGTCGCCCGTGACGAGCGCGCCACGCTGATCCTCAACGTCCGCAACCGCACGACCCTTTCCGTGCTCGACGCGGACGCCGTGATCGAGGTGCCCTGCCTCGTGGACGCCGACGGCGCCCATCCGTACGCCGTCGACCCGCTGCCGGGCCACGCCACCGGTCTGGTCACCGCCGTGAAGGCCGTCGAACGGGAGGTCATGACGGCCGCGGAGAGCGGGTCCCGCTCCGCCGCCGTGCGGGCCTTCGCCCTGCATCCCCTGGTCGACTCCGTCACCGTCGCCCGCCGTCTGCTGGACGGGTACACCGCCGTACACCCCGGTCTCGCCCACCTCAACCGGAAGTAGGTGCTGAGAGATGCACGACGAACGGCACAGGATCGAGCAGCGCGTCGCGCGTGTACTGGATCAGCGCATCCGGCCGGTGATTCACGCGGACTCCGTGCCGCTGGCCGTGGCGGCCTGGCAGGTGCCCGACGAGCCCGTGCCGTTCGAGGAGGCGCGGGAGGCCCCCTACGAACCGTTCGCCACGGGCTCCGCGTGGGGTCCGCCGTGGGGCACCACCTGGTTCCGGGTCGCCGGCGACGTGCCCGCGGAGTGGGCGGGCCGGCGCGTGGAGGCCTGGTTCGACCTGGGGTTCACCAGCGGCTGGCCGGGCAACCAGGCCGAGGCTCTCGTCCATCTGCCCGACGGCACACCGGTGAAGGCCGTCAACCCGCAGAACCAGTACGTGCCGGTCGCCTGCCCCGCGGCGGGTGGCGAACGGGTCGCCTTGCTGATCGAGGCCGCATCCAACCCGGACATCCTCAAGGACCGTTTCCGCTCCCCCACCCCGATGGGCGACAGGCGCACGGCGGGCAGCGCACCGCTCTACACCTTCGCGCGGGCCGATCTCGCCGTGCTCGACGAGGAGGTCTGGCACCTGTCGCTGGACATGCAGGTGCTGCAGGAGCTGATGCTGGAGCTCGACGCGCACGAGCCGCGCCGTCACGAGATCATGTACACCCTGGAGCGAGCGCTGGACGTGCTCGACCTCGACGACGTGCCGGGAACGGCGGCCGCGGCACGGGACGTCCTCGCCGAGGCCCTCGCCCGGCCCGCCCACGCCAGCGCGCACACCCTGTCGGCGGTCGGGCACGCCCACATCGACAGCGCCTGGCTGTGGCCGATCCGGGAGACCAAGCGGAAGGCGGCCCGGACGTTCTCCAACGTCACCTCGCTGGCGAAGGAGTACCCCGAGTTCGTCTTCGCCTGCTCGCAGGCGCAGCAGTACGCGTGGGTGCGGGACAACCATCCGCGGGTGTGGGCCGGGATCAGGGAGGCGGTGGCGAACGGGCAGTGGGCGCCCGTCGGCGGGATGTGGGTGGAGGCGGACGGCAATCTGCCCGGCGGTGAGGCGCTGGCCCGGCAGCTCGTGCACGGGAAGCGCTTCTTCCTCGACGAGTTCGGCATCGAGACGCACGGGGTGTGGCTGCCGGACTCGTTCGGCTACACGGCGGCCTATCCGCAGCTCGCGAAACTTGCTGGGATGAGCTGGTTCCTCACCCAGAAACTGTCCTGGAACCAGACCAACAAGCTGCCCCACCACACGTTCTGGTGGGAGGGCATCGACGGCTCGCGGATCTTCACCCACTTCCCGCCCGTCGACACCTACAACGTGGTCTTCTCCGGGCGGGAGGTGGCCCACGCGGTGCGCAACTACCGGGACAAGGGACGCGGTACGCGATCGCTGGCGCCGTTCGGCCACGGCGACGGCGGCGGCGGACCCACCCGGGAGATGCTGGAGCGGGCCCGTCGCCTTGCGGACCTGGAGGGCTCGGCGAAGGTCGTCGTCGAGCACCCGGACGTCTTCTTCGAGGCGGCGCGGGCGGAGTACGCGGGCCACACCGACGCCCCGGTGTGGTCGGGCGAGCTGTACCTGGAGCTGCACCGCGCCACCTACACCTCCCAGGCCCGCACCAAGCAGGGCAACCGCCGCAGTGAACACGCGCTGCGTGAAGCCGAGTTGTGGGCGACGACGGCGGCGCTGCACGTACCCGGGTACGCCTACCCGCACGCCGCGCTGGACCGCCTGTGGAAAACGGTTCTGCTGCACCAGTTCCACGACATCCTGCCCGGCTCGTCGATCGCCTGGGTCCACCGCGAGGCCGAGGCGGAGTACGCCCGGGTCGCGAAGGAGCTGGAGGCGCTGACCGCGCAGGCCCTGGAGGCGGTGAGCGGAGCGGGCCGGGTCGAGCCGTGGGCGTACAACGCGGGGCCCCGGGACCGGACCGAGGTCGTACGGGTGCCGTCGGTCCTGGCCGATGTCCTCGACCCGGGGCTGCCGAGACTGTCCGACGGCTCCGCCCCCGTTGCCGTGCAGGTCCCGGCATCCGGCTCGGCCCGGATCGTCCCGCACGCCCCGGCGCAGCCGCCGGTCAAGGTGACCAACCGGGCCCTGGACAACGGGCTCGTACGGGTCGAACTCGCCGACGACGGCACCTTCACCTCCGTACGCGACCTCGTCGCCGGCCGCGAGGTGCTGCCGCCCGGCGGCAAGGGCAACCTGCTGCGGCTGCACGGTGACCTGCCGAACCACTGGGACGCCTGGGACATCGACAAGCACTACCTGTCCCGCTACACCGACCTGCTGGAGGGAGCCACGATCAGGATCGCCGACGACAGCCCGCTGCTCGGCGCGCTGCGCGTGGAGCGGACCTTCGGCCGGGGCTCGCGGATCGTGCAGACCGTCACCCTGCGGGCCGGCAGCCGCCGTGTCGACATCGACACCGAGATCGACTGGCACGAGGCGGAGAAGATCCTCAAGGCCGCCTTCCCGGTCGACGTGCACGCGGAACGCTCCACCGCGGAGATCCAGTTCGGCCACGTCCACCGACCCACCCACACCAACACGAGTTGGGAAGCGGCCCGTTTCGAGGTCTACGGCCATCGCTGGGTGCACATCGGCGAGAACGGCTACGGCGTCGCGGTCCTCAACGACTCCACGTACGGGCACGATGTGACGCGCACGACGCGGGAGGAGGACGGCGGCACGACCACGACCGTCCGGCTGAGTCTGGTCCGTGCGCCCCGCATCCCCGACCCCGGGGCGGACCAGGGCCAACACCGCTTCACGTACGCCCTGCTGCCCGGCGCGACGGTCGAGGAGGCGATCGCCGAGGGGTACGCGCTGAACCTGCCGCTGCGGATCGGCCCGGGCGGTGCCGCGGTGCCGCCGGTGGTGACGACGGACGGTCCCGCTGTCGTGGTGGAGGCCGTGAAGCTGGCCGACGACGGCTCGGGAGATGTCGTCGTCCGGCTCTACGAGTCGCTCGGCGGCCGTGCGGCAACGGTGCTGCGCACGGGGTTCCCGGCCACGGGCGCGGTCCTGACGGACCTGCTGGAGCGGCCGTTGGAGGGGCCGCCGCTCGCCGTGGGGGACGACGGAGTGGCGCTGGTGCTTCGGCCGTTCCAGATCGTGACGGTGCGGCTGAGGCGCGAGGGCGGCCGAGACCGGGCCCGGGGCGGCTGAGGCGCCTTGGCCGGCGGTCGCGGTCGAAGCACTGCGGCTGCGGTCGAGGCGGTGCGGCGGGCCGTCGAAGCCGCGCGGCGGCCGGTTCGGACGGTGCGCCGGGGGCGGCGACGGGGACGCCCGCGTGTCGAGGGCGGACAGGCGGGTGGCCCCGGGATTGACTCACCGCATGAACAGCGCGGAACTGCTGGAAGACGCCTTCGGACGGATCAGGGAGACGGTGCACGACGCGGCCGGGGGATGCGCCCCGGACCTCCTCCACGCCCGCGTGGAACCCGGCGCCAACAGCATCGCGTGGCTGGTGTGGCACCTCACCCGGGTCCAGGACGACCATGTGGCGGACGCGGCGGGACGGGAGCAGGTATGGCTCTCCCAGGACTGGGAGGGCCGTTTCGGGCTGCCGTTCACTCCGGATGCGACCGGCTACGGTCACACCCGGGCCCAGGTGGCGCGGGTGCGGGTGGAGTCGCCCGACCTGCTGCTGGGCTACCACGACGCCGTCCACGACGAGACGGTGGCGTTTGTCAGGGGCCTGACCAACGCCGCTCTCGACCGGATCGTCGACGCGTCGTGGTCCCCGCCGGTGACGCTGGGCGTGCGGCTGGTGAGCGTCATCTCCGACGACCTCCAGCACGCGGGACAGGCGGCGTTCGTCAGGGGGTTGCTGGAGCGGGGTTGAGGGGGCGGCGCCCAGGGCGGTCGGGGCCGGGTCGGCGTGACCGCGCGCACCACAGGGGCGGGCTGCCGCGACACGGGGGCCGGGTCCGGCCCGCGGCGCTCCACGGGCGACGATGGTGACCATGACCTCCGCAAGCGGCGCCCCGCAGCCCGTCCCGCTCGGCACCTGGCCGACCCCGCTCGACCCCCTGCCCGGGCTCGCCCGTGCGCTCGGCCTCGGCCCTGACGATCTGTGGATCAAGCGCGACGACCTCACGGGCCTGGGCGGCGGCGGGAACAAGATCCGGAAGCTCGAGTGGCTCTGCGGGCAGGCCGTGGCAGCGGGCGCCACGCACCTGGTGACCACGGGCGCGCCGCAGAGCAACCACGCCCGGCTGACCGCGGCCGCCGGCGCCCGCCTGGGACTGGAGGTCGTCCTGGTGCTCGCCGGCACCCGGAACGCGTCGGCCGGCGGCAACCTCGCGCTGGACGGCCTGTTCGGCGCCACGGCCGTCTGGGCCGGTGACGTCCACAAAGACGCGCTCGCGACCACGGCCCGGGAGGTGGCCGAGCGGCTCCGGGCCGACGGCGCGGTCCCGGAACTCATCCCGTTCGGCGGCTCCAGCGTCCTCGGCGCACGCGGCTACGCGGCCTGCGGACGCGAACTCCTCGCCCAGGCACCCGACCTGACCACCGTGGTGGCGGCCCTCGGCTCCGGCGGCACGACGGCGGGCCTGGTGCACGCGCTCGGCCCGGACCGCGTCCTCGGCGTCCACTGCGGCGCCGTACCCGACCCGGCCGCCACCGTGGCCGCGTTGGCCTCCGGCCTGGCGGACCACGACGTCGACGCGGAGACCCTGCGTCTGAGGCTGGACCAGGTCGGTGCGGGCTACGGCGCGCTGACCGAACCGGTGTCGGCCGCACTGAGGCTCACGGCCCGCACCGAGGGCATCGTCCTCGACCCCGTCTACACCGGCCGCGCCATGGCCGGTCTGATCGCGGCCGTGCAGGACGGCGACATCGCCCCCGGCGACCGTACGGTCTTCCTCCACACCGGCGGTCTGCCGGGCCTCTTCGGCCACCCGGCGGCACTGGCGGAGGCCGAGGCGGGACTGGCGGGATCCGCGGCGCCCCGGGGCGTGTCACGGAAGTAGACTCCGTCCGCGCGCAGGGCGGGGGACTTCCGCAACACCCCTCAGGGCTTGCAGGGATCAAGGTGCTGCTTCCCTGCAAGCCCTCGGCGGCACGCGGAGTCGGCACGACCGCGGCGCGAGGGTGCGTCCTGTGCCCTCGACGCCCACCCGGTTCCCGCCGGCGTCGTATCCGGATGACGTCGCGGCGACGGCCGGCGTGGTGCGCGAGACCGATTCACCGTGCAGGTCGTGGCCCGTCCCCGGGCTCCGTCGGGACTCAGCGCAGTGTCGAACGCTCGGTGGGTGCCAGCCGTAGCCGTTGCGGGGCCCCGGCCCACCGTTCCGAAAGGGTCGGCAGCACCTCCCCGCGCCAGTGTTCCGAATGCCGCAGGCGACTCAGGTGGCGGTCGATGTGGCCTTCGTCGGGGAACCGCGCGAACCACACGAAGACCTCCTCGTTCTTCCGTACCGGCAGCGCCGGGTAGGTGTTCGCGGCGTGCTCCGACCGTAGGCAGGCCAATGGCTCGCCGCCCGTCTCGGTCAGTACGGGTCGCACGCGCTGCTGGAAGAACTCGACGAACGCCGTGTCGAACGGGCTGTGGCCGTACCAGATCGTGGCGAGGACGAGCGACGGCGGCGATGGCGCCGGCTCTCCGGGGGCCGGCCGGGCGCCGACCGGCGCTGGGAACCCACCGCGCGCCGAGGCCGGCCGCAACAGCAGCACGTCATCGGAGTCGATCATCGTCGCGTTCGCCTCGTCGCGGTGCGCCTGCCAGACCGGCCCGCCGTAGAAGCTCTCCAGGGCCTCGGCGCGGCGCGGCATGTCCTCGAAGCCGCGGAGCCAGACGAACCGGTCGGGGTCGTCCAGGTCGCGGAACTGCCCCAGGACGGTCGCACCTACTGCCTCTTGGGACTCGACGAACTCGCGGTCGAACAGATCGACCAGCTCGTCTCGCCGTCCCGGGTGCAGCGTGTACTGCCGCAGTTCGACGACTGGACACCGTGGACCCTTCACCGGTCTCACCCCTCGTTCAGTTGTTGGAACGACCCTTGTTGCAACGGGAGTTGCGTCGGTGCCGTCCGCCCGTCGGCGGGTTGGCCAATCGACTAGTTGGCTAGTTGGCCAGCGTCTCGCGAAGCACATCGGCGATCGACGTGTCCGCCAGCTCCCGCCGCATGACCCGCTCGACCCGGCCGTAGACCCCGCTCAGGGCGGGCCGGATGCCTCGGCCGACCGGACACTCCGGATTGGGCTCGGTGCGGTGCAGCCCGAACGGCGGATGCGCATCGACGGCGTCATACACCTCGAGCAGCGTGATCGCCTCGGGCTCACGGGCCAGACTCCAGCCGGCACCGGCACCGTGGCGGACTTCCACCAGTCCGGCTCGCCGCAGGTCACCGAGACTGCGCCGGATGATCACGGGGTTGGTGTTGATGCTGGCCGCGACCTGCTCCGAAGTAAGAACCTCCTGGCCACGGCGCTGCGCCAGCGCCAGCCAGGCCAGAGCGTGCGTCGCGATGGTCAATCGACTGTTCGCCGCCATCACTCCTCCTTGTTGCAACAGCTTCTGTTACATTCGCCTCCGCAGTCAAGCCACGTCAATCACCCCGAGCCTGACGCAGTGCGACCCGCCCGAGCGGGACGGCTCACGCCGAGCCCTTCGGGCGGGCTCGCCCGACCGGTTGACCGTCGAGGAAGGCGGCGGCCGCCGGCCCGGCGAGGAGGGCAGGAGCACGACGGCGCACCCCGGGAGCGTGACGCGCTGCGGCGCGACGGCGGTCGGGCCACCCGGCACGCCCCGAGTGCGTGGACGAACCCGGTGGCGACGACCGGACCGACGCGGACGCGCACCGCCGCGCGAGCGGCCACTCGCACGTACGGCACTCCCGTGGCGGCATTCCGCCCGGCCGAATTGAGCGCATTGAACACGGATCCCCCGACCTGCGGCCGGGGGCGGTTTCACGCCAATCGAGGAGCGCGACCGCACCACTCGGCCACCGCGCACAAGCCGAGGCCGGTTCGACACGTCCACCACACCCGTCACACAGACACCAGGCGCGTTCACACCCGGCTGCGCTTTGCTCACACAAACACTTCCGGCGGGACGATAAGGAATCCGGCATTCCATGCAAGGTCCGGAATGCGTACACGGTGTACCGGAGAACACCGTTCCGCCCAGCCGGGACGGACGAGGGGTGCGCCGATGTGAAGCGGAGGCACGGAAGCCGCCGTTCAGGGCGGTACCGGCCTCCGCCGAGCCGGCGGGCGACACCCCCGGCCACGTAAGCCGCGAAAGCGCCGCCCGGCCCCGTACAGCCATGGCCGACGGCCGGTTTGCGACAGAATCGGTCGCCGTTCGACGTCTTGCGGCTGCCGAATCGCCGTGGCTAGGCTCCGCTCGATTTCACTTCCCGCACATTTCCTGCACATTTGTGCGCTCTTTGCGTGCACGGGAGAAACGGCGATGTGACGGCGGGAGGTACCACCACGGCCCGAGGGGGCAGGGCATGGATCGTGCTGCGTCTTCCGGCGACTCCGAGGGCGTGGGCCTACGCAGCGAGCGGGACGGACTCGTCCGCAAGGTTCCGGACCTGATGCCGCCCGAACCGGAGGAGCCCGACGGCAGAGCCGGCCGCCTCGATGCCCCGCGTGACATCGGACTGCTGTGGAGTTCCAACGCCGCCGACGCCCTCGGCACCCAGATGTCGGGCGTCGCCTTCCCGCTGCTTCTCCTCGGACTCGGTCACCCGCCGACGACGGTCGGGCTCCTCGCGGGCGCGGGCATGCTCGTCACACTGGTCTGCGGACCCGTCGTGGCGGTGGCGGCGGACCGGGGCCTGCGCAAACCCGTGATGGCCGGTTCCGCCGCCATGGCCGCGGCGGCCATGGGGGCGGTGGCCCTGTCCGTGGCGGCGGGCCGGCCTCCGTTCGCGCTTCTGCTCGGCGCACTGCTCGTGGAGCGCACGGCCACCGCGTGCTTCGAGGCCGCCGCGCGCGGCACCGTCGCGCTCGTCGCCGCGCCGCACGAGGTGCCCCGCGTCGTGGCCGGTCTGGAGGCCGGCGACCGCGCCGCGCTCGTGGCAGGGCCGCTCCTCGGCGGAGTGCTGTACCAGCTCTCCCGGCCCCTCCCGTTCGCTGCCGACGCGCTCTCGTACGTGGTGACGGCGCTGTGCGTACGATCCATGCGCTCCGATCTGCGGGCCGGCTCAACGGCGCCCGGGCCCGGGGCGGACGACGCGCGGGCGGCCGCGCCCGTACCTGCCCAGGCCCGCGATGCCACCCCGTCCCCGCCGGCCCCGGACGCACCTCGGCCGCCCGGCGCACCGGCCGCCCCCGCCGCAGACGGCTGCGCGCCCGCCCCGGACGCCCGGTCCGCCGGGACGCCGACGCCGCTGCGCGCGCTGCGGTCGTACGCCCACGAGACCGTCGCCGGCCTCACCCTGCTCCGTGCCGCACCCCGCCTCCGTCTCGTGCTCGTCTGGACCACGACGGTCAACGCGGCGCTGGCGGCCCTCTACTTCTCCGCCCTGTTCGCACTGCAGGACGACGGCGGGCCGGTCGCGATGGGGCTGGTGCTGGCCGTGTCCGGCGGCGCCGGGCTCGCGGGTGCCCTCGCCGCGCCCACCGTCGTACGGCGACTGGGCGGCACGCGGACGCTGGTGGCCGTGACCTGGCTGACGGTGCTTCCCGCCGCCGGCCTCGCCGTGGCGGGGTCGCCCTGGAGCTTCGGGCTCTGCTTCGGGGCGTTCTGCCTGCTGCTCGCCCCGGCCACCGTGGTCGTCCAGTCCGCCGCGATCGCCGAGACCCCGCACCATCTCCAGGCGAGGACGGGCGCGTTGCTGGCCACGGCGGTCGTGGGTGCGGGCGCCGGTTCACCGGTGGTCGCCGGGGCGCTCGCGACACATGCCGGGCCCGCGGCAGCCCCGGCGCTCTGCGCCCTGGCGCTCGTGCTCCTCGCCCTGTTCACCGGTCTTCGGGCCGGACGTCTGCGCCCCGGAGGCCGACCGTGACCCGACCCTCCGCCGCCGACGCCCGGCGCCGCCCCGCCGAGGTGCCCGCCGACGCGGCGCCCGACGAGGCCACCGCCGTCGGCGAGCGCCCCGCCCCCCGCTTCCGGACCTACCGTGCCGAGCTGCCGGACGTCTGCCCCACCGACCCCACGCGAATGACGTTCACGGCCGACGCCGACGGACGCTGCCAGGTCTTCACCTGGGACGCCACGACGGGTGCGGCGGAGCAGGTGACGGACCGTCCGGGCGGCACGCTGCACTGCGCCATCGACCACGACGCCCGGGTGTGGTGGTTCGACGAGGACGCCGAGGGCCGCGGCCACTGGCGGTTCCGGCCCTTCGAGGGCGGCGAGGACCGGCCCGGTCTGGAGGGCGTTCCGGACGGCGCCCCACGGGGGCTCGCCCTCACCTCCTGCGGCACGGTCGCCGTCGCCACGGCCGCGGACGACGGCACCACCGTCCACGTCGGCCGGCGCGGGGGCCGGGCCCGTACCGTGACACGCTTCGAGGGTCACGCCGTGCTCACGGGGATCTCACCGGACGGGCGGCACCTCGCCGTCGGCGGCCCGGCGGGGTCCGATCGCGCGGTGGCCGTGCTGTCCCCGGACGGCACGGTGCGGGCGGCACTGCGCGGTGGCGGGCACGGCGGGGAACTGTGGGCGCTCGGCTTCCGGCCGGCGGACGGCGCCGACACCACCCGCGCGGACGACCGCAGCGACCGCGACGGCGACGACGGCACCGAACTGCTGCTCGTCCGCCAGCACCGCGACCGCTACGTCCTCGCGGTCTGGCGCCCCGGATCCGGAGTGCGCACCTGGGAGTGGTGCGCTTTCGACACGGAGATCACCGCCTCCTGGTACCCCGACGGCGGCAGCGTGCTGGTCCGGCAGGAACGCCACGGCCGCAGCCTGCTCCACCGCGCCGACCCCCGTCTGCGTTCGGTCACCGCAGTGCCGACGCCGCCCGGCACCCTGCTGGCCGCGGCCGTGCGGCCCGGCGGGGACGTGCACTGCCTGTGGACGTCGGCCTCGCGGCCGCCCCGCATGCTGTCGTCCGCGGGCACCCGGCTGCCGCCGCTCGGAACCGTCGACGGCTCCGTACCCGGCGACCACCGTGAGGTCTGGACCCCGGGCCCGGACGGCCCGGTGCACAGCCTGCTCGCGCTGCCGGACGACGTGCTCCCGGCCCCGGCGGTGTTCCTGGTGCACGGTGGTCCGGCGGACCACGACCGCGACGCCTACGACGGTGTCGTGCACTCCCTGGTGGCCTCCGGCTTCGCGGTCGTACGCGTCAACTACCGGGGCTCCACGGGCTACGGGCCGCGCTGGCGGCGCGCGTACCCGGCGGGCGTGGGCCTGACCCAGGTGCAGGACCTCGCCTCCGTACGGGCCGACCTGGTCCACCGCGGTCTGGTGAGGGCCGACGCGACCGCCCTGTGGGGCAGTTCGTGGGGCGGGTACCTGGCGCTTCTCGCGGCCGGCATCGACCCCGCCCTGTGGCACGCCGTCGTCGCGGTGAAGCCGATCGCCGACTGCGCGGCCGCCCACCGGACCGCCACGCCCGCGCTGCGTGCCCTCGACGAGCGGCTGTTCGGCGGCACGCCCGAGACGATGCCCGAGGCGTACGCCCGCAGCTCCCCCGTGAGCTACGTGTCCCGCGTACGTGCCCCGCTGCTCGTCGTCGCGGCCGAGCGCGACGACAAGTGCCCGCCGGGGCAGGTGCGCGACTACCTGCGGGCCCTCGCCGGCGCGGGCGTGCGGCACGCGGCCATGTGGCTGGACACGGGGCACGACGGCTACGACGGGCGCGACCACGTCGCCGTGCTGCGCCGCGCCATCGGCTTCCTGGACCGCGAACTGCGCCGCGCCCGGCACCCGGGCTCGCGCGCCCCGGCCCGGAGGGCCGGGCACACCTAGACATCCCGCTCCGACCGGAGGGGGATCCCGGCCGGCCGCCGACGTCGGCGGCACCGGGGCAGGCACGACATCGGCGCACCGAGAGAGGAGGACACCGTGCAGAAGGACGTCATCAACAACGACCCGCTGGCGGGTGACGAGGAGAACCGCAAGCCGGGCATCGGGATCACCATCACGATCCCGTTCCGTAACGCCGAGGATTCCGAAGAGGACTGACCCGGCCCGGCCGGCCCGGCGCACGCCCCGGGCCGGCCGGCACCGCCGAAGCCCCGCGTCCGCCCGGCGTGACGACCGACCGCCGGGCGGACCGGCCCGGACCGCCGCCCCAGCACCCAACGTCCCACCGTTCGAGGACCGTCAAGGAGCCGAAGTGCGCGTACTGCTGGTCAACATGCCCTGGTCCCCCATCGACCTGCCCTCACTCGCCCTCGGCATCCTCAAGCGCAGCATCGACGAGCGGGTCCCGGGAGCCACGGCCGAGGTCCTGCACGCCAACCTGGACTTCACCGACTGGATCACCGCCCGCCGGGAGTTCGCCGCCGACGACTACGAGTACTACTCCCTGTCCTCCTACTTCATGGGATGCGGCGACTGGGTGTTCTCCTCGGCGCTGTACGGCGACCCTTCGTGGCGGGAGGACGAGTTCGCGTCGGTGATGAAGGGCAAGCTGCGCGGGTCGCGGATGCGGATGACCCGGGAGTTGCACCGTGAAGTGCCCGCGTTCGTGGAGGAGATCGCCCGGCGCATCGTCGAACACGCCCCTGACGTCGCCGGCTTCACCTCCACCTTCCAGCAGAACACCGCGGCCCTCGCGGCCGCCCGCCACGTCAAGCGGCTCGCGCCGCACATCGTGACAGTCATGGGCGGGGCCAACTGCGATGCCGAACAGGGCGCCGCGGTCCACCGGAACTTCCCGTTCGTGGACCACGTCGTGCGCGGCGAGGGCGAGACCGCGTTCCCGGAACTGGTGAGGGCACTGGCCGAGGGGCGGACCGACCTCGGCGGCATCCCGGGCCTGTGCCACCGGGCCGCGGACGGCGGCAGCGTCGTCAACCCGATGGCCACCGCGCCACTGCCGCCCGCCCGCATCCTCCCGCCCGACTACAGCGGCTACTTCGAGTGCCTGGCCGCCTCCGTGGCACGCAACTGGGTGGAGCCGAAACTGGTCGTCGAAGGCGCCCGCGGCTGCTGGTGGGGCGAGAAGCACCACTGCACGTTCTGCGGTCTCAACGGTTCCTTCATGCAGTTCCGCAGCAAGAGCCCGGAGGTCTTCTACGAGGAGATCATGGAACTGGCCCGGCGCCACCGGGTCCTGGACATGTACGTCGTCGACAACATCCTCGACATGGGCTATCTGAGCACCGTGCTGCCGCGGATCATCGACAGCGGCTACGACCTGCGGCTGCACATCGAGATCAAGGCCAACATGCGGCGGCCCCAGCTGCGTACCCTGTCCGACGCGGGTCTGATCTACGTCCAGCCCGGTATCGAGAGCCTCAACAACCGGGTGCTCGACCTGATGGACAAGGGGGTCAGCGGGTGCCAGAACGTGCGCATGCTGCGCGACGGGGCCGAGACGGGCCTGTCGGTGTCCTGGAACTACCTGCACGGCTTCCCCGGTGAGACCGCGGAGGACTACGAGCCGGTCATCGCGCAGATTCCCGCCCTGGAGCACCTCGACCCGCCCGTCGACCTGTCCGCCCGCATCGCGATCGAGCGGTTCAGCCCGTACTTCAACCGCCCCGAACTCGGCTTCACGGGGCTGCGCCCCGAGGCGCACTACCGCTTCACCTACGACCTGCCCGAGGAGGAGCTGTACGACCTCGCCTACGTCTTCGAGGCCCCGGCGCGCGGCATCGGCGAGCCGACCGTTTCCGCCCTCAACGACGCGCTGGCCGACTGGAAGAAGCACCACACCGACGCCAGGCTGACGCACACCGACCTCGGCGACCGGATCGTGCTCGTCAGCCGGCGCCGCGCGTTCCCGTGGCGCGCCTGGGAACTGGCCGATCCGTTCGAGGTCGCGCTGTTCCGGCTGCTGGACCAGCCGCACGCACCGGCCGCGCTCGCCCGCAAGGCAGCGGCCCGTGTCCCGGGCGACCCGCGCGGCCAGGAGGAGGTGGAGCGGATCCTGGACGAGTGGGTCACCCGGGGCATCGTCTTCACCGACGGCGGCCAGTACGTGCACATCGCCCCGGCCGCGGTGAACGAGGACCTGCTGCGGCTGGACTTCATGCGGCACCTGCACACCGCGGGGGCCGCCGCACCAGAACCTGCCGGCGGGGGCGCGGCCGAAGGGGACGCGTGGGCGGGCGGCGGTGACCGCGGCAGGGCGGACGCGCCCCGCGACACCGTCCAGCCGCCCGTCTCGGTGTGACCCGCAGCCCGGTACCCGCGCTCCCAGGAGGCCCCATGACCAGCGCAGTCCACCCCCCGAGCACCACCGCCGACGACGTCCCGCTGACGGTCACCGCCTGGCGCGACTACGACCCGGACGCCTGTGCCCTGCCCGGTATGGCGCTCGGCAGCCACCGTCTCTCGGGCCCGATGAGCGAGGAGACCGACCGGCTGTGGGGCCTCGGGGCCCGGCGGGTCGTGGTGCCCCGCACCATCGACCTCACCCCTGCGGCCAACGCCGCGGCCGCCCCCGCACGCCGCACGGTGCGGTCGCTGTGCCTGGTGCGGGACCTGACCGCACGCGCCGTGTTCGTCGAATGGCGGCTGCGGGTCGGGCCCGGCGACGAGGAGACGTGGAAGCTGCTCAGCCATCTCCAGCCGCCGCAGGGGCTGGAGGGTCCGGACCGGGCGGAGGAACAGCTGCTCGCCTGGCGGAGCAGCCACTACCTGTGCAAGTGCCTGTGGCGGCAGGGCCCCGGTTTCCTCCAGATCCGCGACCGCCGCTGGGGCGACCTGCGCCGCTTCACCTGCGACGAGCCGCATTACCACGACGCCATCGCCCGGCTGGACCACGGCGCCCCGGCGGCCGACGTGCCGCCGGACGCGCTGGCCGACTTCACCGAGGAGCACCTCGTGCTGCGCGTCGGCGAGCTGGCCTGGTGGCTGCCGTACCGGGTGAAGCGCTGGATCCAGGAGGCGATGGCGGTCTGAGCCGGCGGGCGGGGCTCGGCGCGGCCGGGGTCGGCGGCGGGACGGGCCGGCCGAACGGACGCGTCGCGTGGTGCCGGCCGGTGGGCGATTCGGCCGGTGCCGTGACCGGACGGGTCCACCGGCTCGCGGCGAAGGTCGCGTCCCGCGTCGTGGTGTAGGGGGTCAAGCCTTACGCGTTCCGGTACGAGGCCCCAGGCGATCTGCGCCGAGCCGGCCGTCTACGAGGCGCCCTGCTGGGGCGAGTTGAGCGCCCGGTTGTGCGGAAGTACCGTCGCTGGCCTGCGGATTCCGGCGACTTGATCGGCTACACCACCAGGCGGGACGCCACCGCGGCGAACCCGGTCACAGCGCTGCCGGGGGCAGCACGTCGGCGTAGAGCGCGAACAGTCGGAGGGTGGGGGTCTCACCTGCCGGTCGGGCCTCGCGCAGGTGCCTCCAGCAGTCGGCTGCCAGACGTCGGGCGCGTTTGCCCGGCCAGGGCTGTGGCAGGAGTTCCGGCGGCAGAAGAGGGTCGGGCTTCATCGCGGCGGTGAACCGGGCGGCGAGTTCGACTGCCATGGTGAGACGTTCGGCGTCCGACGGCTCCGGCCGCTCGGCGAGACAGGCCAGGCGGGCCTGGGCGAAGGCGGCGAGGTCCTCGTGCCTCTGAGCGATCTCGCCGAGCGGCCACAGCACGGCGGCGAGGTCGCGGGGGTCGGCGGTGTCACCGATCCTCGGGTCGGTGGTGGTCAGCCGGGTGAGGGCTTCGATGACGCCGAGATGCCCGGCTCGGGCTTCGACGAGCTCGGTCACGGGGTTGGCGGTGATGTACAGACCGCTCTGGACCGGTGCGGCGCCGAGGTGGAGGAGGTGCTCGCGCAGCGCGTCACGGGCGGCCCGCTGGGATTCGGGGATGGCGAAGGCGAACAGGTGCCAGGCGCCGTCCCAGGGGGCGAGTCCGGCGTCCTGCCGGTACGCGTGGCGGACGTAGGCGGCGTCGGGCGCGAGTGCTCCGGTCGCATCGGCCACGGCGTGCAGCGTGGCTCTGCGGCCCCGGCCTTCCTGAGTGAACCGGCCCTCGGTGACGAGGCGTTTGACGCAGAGCCTGATCTGCTGGTCGCTCATGCCGAGCAGGCCGGCGACGGCGTACAGGTCGGCGGCGTCGACGGTGCCGTCCTCGCGGACCATGGCCTGCACGACCAGCCGGGTGGGGATCTCCGGCCGCTCGGCCGATCCCTCGGCACGGGACGGGGCACCGCTGTTCATCGTGCGTTCCGTTCGCTCGCTGCTCCAGGCGTGGTGACCGAACGGTGCATGGTGGTGACCGCGCCGAAGCCCAGCAGCTTGCGCAGACAGGGGGTCCGCTCGGTGCGGTGGGCGGTGAAACCGTGCCGCTCGTACAGTGCCCTGGCGCGGGGGTTGGCGTCGATGACGTCCAGGCGGACTCGATGGCAGCCGTTCTCGGCAGCCACGGCACCGATTTCCCGAAGGAGGAAGCTGCCGATGCCCTTGCCGCGGTGTGCCGCATCGACGGCGATGCCGTCCATGACCAGTTCGCCTGCGGCGGGGCTGCGTTCGAGCAGGGCGAGCACCGCCAGTCGGGGCAGGCCGCGGAACAGGCCGTAGGCGGAGAGGAAGTCCCGCACACCGCCGCCGGTCAGGGCACGGCCGCCCAGCCGGTAGCCGGCCGCACCGACCACCCGGGCGCCGGAGAGCGCGACGACGCCCCGGTCGTGGTTGAGGTGGGCCGCGATGAACGCCCGCCCGGTCTCGGACGGGCCGAGAGCCGGGGCCAGCTTGCGGCCGAACGCCTCCCAGTACAGAGCCGCCACCTGCCCCTCGGTGCCTGCGGGTACGCCCCTGCGCACCACCGGACCGTGGTTCCGGTGCTTTTCGCCTGCCGTCGTCTCCACGCCGCCCCCTCCTCCGTCGGATGACCCTTGCGTGATCGATAGTAGTACGTTCATTATCGATACGACCGTTTGTTGAGCGATAGTTTTTGGGGGCGGGTTGTTCCGGACACGAGGCACGCCGGTACGGCGCAGATGGCGTTGGGCTCTGTGGACGCTGGTGGGGGTGCTGTTGCCGGTCGCCACGCTCGGCGGAGTCGTGGTGTGGCAGCACAGCTACGGGCTGCGCGAAGAGAAGGTGTCGCTGCGGCACGACGGCAAGCTGCTCGATGGGGTGCTGGCCCGGCCGACGCGGGGTGAGGGGCCGTTCGGGCTGGTGGTGTTCGTCCACGGCGACGGTCCGGTCGACGCGACGCAGGAGACGTTCTACCGGCCGCTGTGGGAGTCCTTCGCCCGCGCCGGATACGCCTCGCTGTCGTTCAGCAAACCCGGGGTCGGGGGATCGGAGGGCGACTGGCTGGACCAGAGCATGACCGACCGGGCCGACGAGGCACTGGCCGCGGTGGCGTGGGCTCGGAACCGACCCGACATCGACCGCCGCCGTATCGGCCTGTGGGGGGCGAGCCAGGCCGGCTGGGTCCTGCCCAAGGCAGCTGCCCGGGACCCGGAGCTGCAGTTCGTCATCGCCGTCTCCCCGGCGGTCAATTGGTTGCGGCAGGGCCGCTACAACCTCCTCGCGGAACTGGAGAGGGACGGCGCGACCGCCCAGGACGAGGAGGCGGCACTGCGGAGGCGTGAGACCACCCTGAGCCTGCTGAAGGGTGGGGCGTCGTTCGCCGAGTACCGGGCCGCGGTCGGTGACATCGGGGACATGACACCGGCGCGGTGGGCGTTCATCGCCAGGAACCACCGGTCCGACGCGACCGCCGACCTGCGGGCGATGCGCGGCACGCCGCTGCTGCTGGTGCTGGCCGGCCACGACGTCCACGTGGACGTCGCCGAAACCGAGGCCGCCTACCGCAAGTCCCTGCCGGCTGAGTCCTTGACGGTCGCACGCTACCCCGACGCCGCCCACTCCCTGGTCGACCACGATCTGGAGCGCTCGGACTGGCGTCTGACGGCGACCGCCGTCCTCGCCCCCCGGCGGCTGTACACCGACCGCTTCCTCGCGGACCAGGCCCGGTTCGTCCAGCAGCTCGGCACCGGCCGGGAGGCGCCGTGACCGCAGGCCGTCCCGCGTCCCGCCACCCCGCGACCGCCCCTTCGCTGCCGGACCGGCGGACGCGGAGCAGTCGGCCGGACCAGGCCGCGCCGTTTCGGATGTCGGCGTTCCCGGTCACGCGGTGCGGGTACCGCCCGTTCGACGGGGTCGCCCGGTACGAGGGCGACTCCGGCGGGCGGATCCGTTCCGTCGGCGGCAAGCACCCCGCCGTCCGGGGCTGTACGACATGCCGGGCGATGTGTGGGACCGGCGCTGCCACGTCCACGGCACCGCGGTGTACGGCGCCCATCGGGTGCTCCGTGGTGGTGGATGGGCCGACGAGCGCCGGCCGCCGGGAGCGGGTGCGGCGGCGCAGCCATCCGGAGCTCCGGATCGCCGACGTGGGATTCCGCGTCGCGCGCTCCGTACCGCCGCCTCGGCCGTAGCAGCCGCACCTCGTGACGCCCTAGCGGACGCGGGCGACGCCCGCGTAGCCCGGGATGGGGTCGTCGCCCGTGACGGCGACGGCCTCACCGAGCTCCGGGTGCCATTCGGCGGTCAGCGACACTCCGGGCTCGACGAGGTCGAGACCGTCGAAGAACCGGGTGAACTCCTCCCGGGAGCGGGGGCGCAGGGTGAGTCCCCGCTCCTTGTACATCGCCCGGGCCAGGGCGGCCTTCTCGGGGTCGAAGTCGCCGGTGGTCTGGGACAGCACGAGATAGCTGCCGGGGGCGAGCCGGCTCACGAGCCGGTTCACCAGTTCGTAGGCGCCGTCCTCGTCGTCCACGAAGTGCAGCAGCGCGAGCAGCGACAGGGCGATGGGGCGGTCGAAGTCGAGGAGCTTGCCGGCCGCCTCCAGGATGGCCTCCGGCCGGCGGGCGTCGGCCTGGATGTACTCGGTCGCGCCTTCGGGGGTGCTGCGCAGCAGTGCCTCGGCGTGGGCGAGGACGATCGGGTCGTTGTCGCAGTAGACGACGCGGGACTCGGGGGCGACGCCCTGGGCTATCTGGTGGAGGTTGGGCTCGGTGGGGATACCGGTGCCGACGTCGAGGTACTGGCGGATGCCGTTGCCGCCGAGCCAGCGCGTGGCGCGGTGCATGAAGGCCCGGTTGACCCGGGCCATGTCGCGGCCGCGCGCGTCGAGTTTGAGGAGTTGCTTGGCCATCTCCTCGTCGACCGGGTAGTTGTCCTTGCCGCCGAGGAACCAGTCGTACATCCGGGCCGGGTGCGGCTTGCTGGTGTCGATGCGTACGGCGGCGGGGTCTTGCCCGGTCATCTGGCGCCTCCAGGTGGTCGAGAATATGGCGGTGGACGGACGAACTGCACATACTGCGAAGGCTGCTGACGCAAAATCAGGTACCGGCCGGGCCGGGCCCGGCTGCTCAGCCGATCATGCCAGGAGGAAGTCCGCCTGACCGGACTTGGCGCCCTGGATGAAGGCGGCGATCTCGCCGTGGGTGTAGATGAGGGCGGGGCCGTCGGGATCGGCGGACTGGCGTACCGCGACCCTGCCGTCGGCCAGCTTCATGGCCTCGATGCAGTTGCCGCCGTTGCCACCGCTCCACGGCTTGTGCCAGCCCTCCGAGCCGAGTTCCCGGGCGGGCATGCCGTTGTATATGCGGTCCATTCACAGCTCCTTGCGGACGCTCCGGAGGAGGCCCTTCGTGCGTTGTGCGGTGGCGGCCTGGGCCGCCATGCGGTCCATGACCTCCAGGTGCGAGGCCACCTCGGGGCGAGCGTCGAGGTAGACCGCGCCGGTGAGGTACTCGCTGTAGACCATGTCGGGCAGTTCGGGCACGGCGAAGCGGAAGAGCACGAACGGCCCGTAGGTGCCGGCGTGGGGTCCGGTCGCGAACTCCGCCACCTGGAGGGTGATGTTGGGCCGCTCGGCCGCTTCGAGCAGCCGGTCGATCTGGGCACGCATCACCTTCGGCCCGCCCACCGGGCGGCGCAGCGCCGTCTCGTCCATGATCACCCAGAATCTGGGTGCGTCGGACCGGTTGAGCAGCCCCTGGCGCTCCATGCGCAGGGCGACATGCCGCTCGATGTCCTCGGCGCTGGTGGCCCCGAGGGCTCCGCTGTGCATGACACCGCGGGCGTAGTCCTCGGTCTGGAGGAGCCCGGGGACGAAGTGCGGTTCGTACGCGCGGATGAGGCTCGCCGCCCCCTCCAGGCTCACGTACATGCTGAACCAGCCGGGGAGCACATCGTGGAATCGCTGCCACCAGCCGGGCTTGTTGGCGTCCTCGGCGAGTTGGACGAAGCCCTCGGCCTCGTCCTCGGGGATGCCGTACGCCCTCAGGAGGAGCTGGACGTAGGGGATTTTGAGAGCGACTTCCGCCGTCTCCATCCGGCGGATGGTGGCGGGGGCCACGCGGAGGACCTTGGCGGCCTCCTCGCGTCTCAGGCCGGCTCGCTCCCGCAGATCCTGCAGTCGCTTGCCCAGTACGACCTGCCCCACCGTGGGGGCGGACCGCGGCTCGCTCACTACAGACCTCCCCAGCGCCCTGTTCTCGAATGTGCACGACCCGACGCCACGACTCGGTGTCACGACGAGTGTGCCATGCCACCCTGTCCCAGAACCCGGCACTCTGCAATTTTCAGAGTGCCTCTTGCCAAGTGTCGGCTTCGGAGGGAGAGTGACTCGGTGAACCAGTTCACGAGGCTGCCGCGCCTTGCCCGGGGAGAGGCATGTACGGCACTGCTTCCCCACCGTTAAGGATTGGTCGTGGCTCCTGGCAACACGCTCAGGCCCGCACTCGTGGTGCCGCGTCAGCCGGCTTCCTCAGTGCCGGCGGTCCGCCGCTTCGGGTTCGAGCTCCCCGGCCGGGCCGACTCGGTCGCGCGCGCCAGGCACCTGATCCAGGAGCGGATGATGCGCTGGGGGGTCGACAGCAGCCACTTCGACACGGTCGCGCTGGTCGCCTCCGAACTGTTCACCAACGCCGTCGTGCACACCGCGAGCCAGCGCGTCCTGTGCGAACTGCACGACGTGCCGGGCCAGTTGCGCATAGCGGTGCAGGACGAGGGCTGCCCGCCGGGTGAGCCGCGACTGCGCCGGGACTCCGCCGAGGAGGGCGGGCGCGGACTGCTGCTGGTGGACGCGGTCAGCAGCGCCTGGGGAGCACACGACGCGCACCCCGGTCCGGGTCGGGTCGTCTGGGCCGAGCTGGCGCTGGGACGGCCGTGCTGAGGTCGATGGCCGGCCTGCTCCCCCGGGGGCTCGACGACACCGGGGGGCAACTGCGCCTCGACGTGCCGTCGGGACTGCCGGCCACGCTCGGTCACGACGCGGTCGGCCTGCCCGTACGGCACGGCCGCCGACTGCTGTCCCGCCTCCCCCGCACGGGCTGTGTCTACTCGGACACGGACTGGATGTGGTGGATCGTCCCGGCCGGCTCCGACCAGGACCTGGCGTGGCCGCTGCCCGCGTACTACTCCCCCGGGGCGTACGTACCGGCCGAGGGGCCCCGGCTGATCCACTGGCCCGAGGACGCGAGCCCCTACACCCCGCCGATTCCGCTGTACCTCATGGTCTGCCAGATCACGGGCGTGGCGCCCGCATGGGCACGCTGCGGATCCAGGAGCACACAGGGAGTGTGAACGGCCCTGCCGGACCGCCGTCCCGGCCGGGCGCGGCTCCTCCGCCCCGTTCGCCGCCCCGGCCCACGGCGCTCCCGTGCGGCTCGCGGGAGGGCTGCGAACGGCACCGGGTCCGACGCGTCACACCCGTCACACTCGGGCCGAGTCCGTCACGGGCGGGATTCGAAACCTCGTACGATCCCCGCATGGCGACCCACTCCCCCGGCCCCGCTCCCGACGAGCGGCCCGCACGCGCGTTCCCCGCACCCAACGGCCTGACCGGCGTCGGCATGATCGTCGTCGAGCCCGGCGGGCGGATCCTGCTCGGCCTGGACCGTGGCGGCCACTGGGAGCTCCCCGGCGGCAAGGTCGATCCCGGGGAGAGCTTCGAGCGCGCGGGCGCCAGGGAACTCGCCGAGGAGACGGGGCTGCGGGTCCGCGAGGAGGACGTGGCCGTCGTCGCCGTGGTCGTGGACGGAAAACGCGGTTTGACCCGGATCTCGGCGGCCGGTCTCGTCACGGGAGTCGAAGGCGAACCGGAGGTCACCGAACCGGACAAGATCGTGCGCTGGCAGTGGCACGATCCGGCTCACATTCCGGGCGAACTGTTCGAACCCTCCGCCGCGGTCCTGCGCGCCTGGCGTGCGGATCTAACACTCCCGGCTGTTTCTGCGTACTCCTATCCGATTTCTGTTATCGGGACGGAGGCAGGGCGTCTCCCAGGTGTCGGAGAAGACACGTCCCAGCCCAGGAAGAGAGTGGACACAGCGTGAGCAGCGAAAGCGAAGCCGCGGTGATCATGGCGGCGCAGGCCGGTGACCAGCACGCTCAGGACCGGCTCGTCGCCGAGTACCTTCCGCTGGTCTACAACATCGTGGGCCGTGCCATGAACGGCCACGCGGACGTGGACGACGTGGTGCAGGAGACCATGCTCCGCGTCCTCGGCGGCCTGGACGGACTGCACAGCCCGGACAGCTTCCGCAGTTGGCTGGTCGCCATCACCATGAACCAGGTACGCGGCCACTGGCGGGAGCGCCGCTCGGGCGCGATACCCGGCGGCGCCGGGCTCGACGACGCGTACGACGTCGTCGACCCCGGCGCGGACTTCGTGGACCTGACCATCACCCGACTCGGCCTCTCCGGTCAGCGGCGGGAAACGGCCGAGGCGACCCGCTGGCTGGACGAGGACGACCGCGCCCTGCTGTCGCTGTGGTGGCTGGAGGCCGCCGGGGAGTTGTCCCGGGAGGAGGTCGCCGCCGCGCTGGAGCTGTCCCCGCAGCACACGGCGGTACGGGTGCAGCGCATGAAGGCCCAACTGGAGACGGCCCGCGTGGTGGTTCGCGCCCTGTCCGCCGAACCCGGCTGCGTGCTGCTGGAGCCGATCGTCGCGAGCTGGGACGGTCTGCCCTCCGCCCTGTGGCGCAAGCGGATCGCCCGTCACGCCCGGGGCTGCACGATCTGTTCGGGCCACTGGTCCGGGCTGGTGCCCGCCGAAGGACTGCTCGTAGGGCTGGCCCTGGTGCCGGTGGCCGCGTCGCTGGCGGCCTTCGCCCCGCAGGCCTCGGACATGGCGGCCACGGCGTCGTTCGGCGCACCGCCGCACACGGGCGGCGGCCACGACGCCGGTCACGCGCAGGGCGCCCCGCACGCGCCGTACGCCCCCGGCTCCGCCCGTACAGCAGGGGAGGATGACCGGCCCGGCTCCGGCGAGTCGGCCGCCGGGGGGGCGCGCACCCAGGCCCGTCTGGAGCGCGCACGGCGGCGCCGCCGCACCACGGCCGTGGCCGCCGCGGTGGCCGCTCTGGTCACCGCGGGCGGTGCGGCCCATCTCCTGCTCGGCCCGGAGGAGCCCGAGGAGCCCACCTCCACCGTGGCCGCCCCGGCCTCCCTCGAGCAGCCCTCCCCCTCGCAGTCCGCGTCCCCCTCTCCTTCACGCTCCGCCTCCCCCTCCCCCTCCCCCAGTCCGAGCGTGAGCGCCAGCCCCAGCAAGGCGGCGAAGCCGAAGCCCAAGCCGAGCACGGCCAGGCCGAAGCCCAAGCCGACGCCGACCCCCAAGGCACCGGACCCGAAACCCCCGCTGCCGAGCGGGGACGTCGAGCAGGTCGTCGCCCTGGTCAACGCCGAGCGCGCCAAGGCGGGATGCGGTCCGGTGCGCAGCAACGACAAGCTCGAGACGGCCGCGCAGCGCCACTCCCAGGACATGGCGGCCCGCGGCTACTTCGACCACACCAGCCCGGACGGCACCGACCCCGGAGACCGCATCACCGCCGCCGGCTACCGGTGGAGCACGTACGGGGAGAACATCGCGCGGGGCCAGCAGAGCCCGTCGTCGGTGATGGACTCGTGGATGAACAGCCCGGGCCACCGCGCCAACATCCTCAACTGCTCGTTCAAGGAGCTCGGTGTCGGCATCCACGACGCCTCCGGCGGGCCGTGGTGGACGCAGGCGTTCGGCACGTCTCTCTGACCTTCGTGGGCCGCCTCCTCCGCCTCCGGGGCGGCCCACCCCTCGCCGTTTCCTACGCCCCACGCACGCTTGTGCCGGCGCCCGGCGGCAGCACCCCCCGGCGGCCCGCGCACCCCTCGCACCGGCGGCGGCCGGCGCCAGTCCCCGCCGGCGGCCCAGGTCCCCTCACGCCGACCGGAACAGAGTCTTCCGCAAACCTGCACACCGAACACGCAACCGGCGCACGGCGATTGACCTCCGCCCGGTGCGCCCCGCGGGGTTGACGGTGCGCTGATCCATTGGGACCGGAGTGTCCGATTCCGCGGCAGGCCGCCCTTTCACCCGGACGGAATCGGGTCGGTGAAACTTGTGAAGAAGTGGCCACCGCCGCGTGGACACGCCTGCACGTGAAATTGATTCCCAGACGGATCGGGCGCCGACCGGGCGCCCCGGGATTGGATGTTGGGTCCGTCCACGTGCTTTGATCCTGCGCACTGCGGGAGTTGCACTCGGGTTCCCGGTTTCATGGACCCGCAAGCCCGCCGTGACGCGGCCGGTGCGTAATCCGGCGGGGCCGGCCGTGAACTTATGGAATATCCACACGAAGGGAAGCTTCATCATGAACCCCACCCCCCAGGTCGAGACCGCTGAGATCTCCGACGCCGACCTCGACAACGTCTCCGGCGGCCTGCACAGCGCCGTTGCCGCCGGTGCGGTATCCGGTCTGACCTCCACCGTTGACGGCATCGTCCCGGCTTCCGCTCTCGCGGGCTCCGTCGTCGGCACCGTCGAGGGCGCGACCGGCCTGAACACCGGTGCCGTCACCGGTCTCGTCGCCGGCCTCTGAGCACGTCCCGAGTGAGCCCCGGAGCCTTCCCCGTTCCGGGGCTCACCCAAGCTTTTCACTCCCGGAAAATTTGCAGTCGAGGGAAGAGTTACGTGCAGTTCCGCCAGCAGGCCCTTTCCAAGCTGCAGTCGCCGGAAGAAATCGATCTGCCGGTCCGATTCGCCCGCCCGCAGGGCTGGCTCGTCCTCACCGTCACGGTGATCGCGATGGTGGCGGCCACATTCTGGGCGATAAACGGTTCCATTTCGTCCACGGTGCGCGCACCGGGCATTCTCACGCACGCGCAGGGCAGTTACGTGCTGCAGAGTCCGGTCGCGGGCCAGGTGACCGAAGTGCTCGCCGCGGAGGGCAAGAACCTCCCTGCCGGCGCACCGCTGCTGCGGGTGAGCACCTCCGGTACCCGGGGCGAGGGCGACGGGGAGCCCACCGAGGACGACGGCTCGGGCGGCACCGGATCCGACTCCGGTGCGGACTCCGGCACCGGCTACGCGGTCGGGGACGGTGACAGCCGGGACGGCTCCAGGAAGAAGGAAGGCGCCCTCGTCCGCACCCTCGCAGCCGGCCGCGTCACGTCCCTCGTGGCCACCATCGGCACCGTCGTCACCACCGGCGCCGATGTCGCCGTCCTGGAACGCGTGGACGACGCCCGGTCCCCCCTGAAGGCGATGCTCTATCTCCCCGCCGACAACGGCACGGCCGTCCCCGTCGGCGCACGGGTCGACCTCACCGTCCAGTCGGTGCCCTCCCCGCGGTACGGAGTGCTGCGCGGCCGGGTCAAGGCCGTCGGGCGGAACTCGCAGAGCAGGCAGCAGATCGCGGGATTCCTCGGCGACGGCCAGCTCGCCGAGCAGTTCTCCCGCCAGGGCCGGCCCGTCACCGTCCTGGTGGAACTCGACCGATCCTCCCGCACCGAGTCCGGGTACGCCTGGTCGTCCTCCGACGGACCGCCGTACGCCGTCGAGTCCATGACCCCGGCCGAAGGCGCGATCCGCCTGGCCGACCAGCGTCCGATCGATTGGCTGCTCCCGTGACGGCTCCCTCCCCCACGACCGCCCGCACCGGCGGCCGCCGCGGCGGCGGTCCCCGGCGCGCGAACCCGCGCCGGGCTGCCCGCAAGCCCGCCGCACCGGTCAGGCAGAAGAGCGTCCGCACCCCGACCGTGCTCCAGATGGAGGCCGTGGAGTGCGGTGCCGCGGCGCTCGCCATGGTGCTGGCCCACTACGGCCGGCACGTGCCGCTGGAGGAGCTGCGGATCGCCTGCGGGGTCTCCCGCGACGGCTCCCGCGCCGGCAACATCCTCAAGGCGGCCCGCAGTTACGGCCTCCAGGCCAAGGGAATGCAGATGGAGCCGGCCGCACTCGCCGGTGTCCGGGCGCCGGCCGTCCTGTTCTGGGAGTTCAACCACTACGTCGTCTACGACGGCATGGGCCGCCGGTTCGGTCGCCGCGGCGTGCACATCAACGACCCGGACAAGGGCCGCCGGTTCGTGTCCGCGGAGGACTTCGACAGCAGTTTCACCGGCGTGGTGCTGGTCCTCGAGCCCGGTGACGCATTCCGCCGCGGGGGCCGCAAGCCCGGCGTCCTGCGCTCCGTGCCCGCCCGGCTGCGCGGCACCACCGGCACGATGGCCGCCGCGCTGCTCGCCAGCCTGCTGCTGGTCGCGGTCGGCGCGGCGCTGCCCGCGCTGAGCCGTACGTACATCGACATGCACCTGGTGGGCCGTCAGACCTCGCTGTTGGGGGTCCTCTTCGCCTCGATGGCGGCGATGGTCGCGCTGACCGCCGTGCTGACCGGTCTCCAGCAGGCCAATCTGCTGCGCGGCCGCGTCATCTCGTCCACGCTGAGCAGCGCCCGGTTCTTCCGGCATCTGCTCAGACTGCCCGTGACGTTCTTCGGCCAGCGCAGTCCCGCCGACCTCGTCCAGCGGTTGCAGTCGAACGACGCGGTCGCCGAGACCCTGGCCCGCGACCTCACCGCGTTCGGCGTCGACGGCATCGTCGTCGTCCTGTACGCGCTGCTGCTGTGGACGTACGACCCCCAGCTGACCGTCGTCGGCGTGCTCATCGCCCTGCTGAACGTGGTCGCGATGCGGGTAGTGGTCCGCCTGCGGGCTACCCGCACCCAGAAGCTGCGTGCCGACAGTGCCCGGCTGACGAACACCTCGTACACCGGCATCCAGCTCATCGAGACGATGAAGGCGACCGGTGGCGAGAGCGCCTACTTCCGCCGCTGGGCCGGGCAGCACGCCGTCACGCTGGAGGAGCAGCAGCGGCTCGGTGTGCCGAGCGCCGTGCTCGCCGTCGTGGCACCCGCCCTGGCCACGCTGAACAGCGCGCTGATCCTGTGGATCGGCGGTCTGCGGGCGGTCGAGGGCCATGTCTCGATCGGTCTGCTCGTGGCCTTCCAGGCGCTCGTGACCCGGTTCACCGCACCGATCACCCGGCTCAACGGCATGGCCTCCCGCATCCAGGACTTCGCCGCCGACGTGGCCCGGCTGAAGGACGTGGAGAACTTCCCGGCCGACGGGCTCTACACGCGGCCCGAGCCCCCCGCGGACACCCGCAGGCTGCGCGGCCACGTCACCGTGGAGAACGTCACCTTCGGCTACAGCCCGCTGGACAAGCCTCTGCTCACCGGCTTCTCGCTGTCGGTGGGCCCGGGCAGCCAGGTCGCGCTCGTCGGCGGCTCCGGCAGCGGCAAGTCCACTGTGTCCCGGCTGATCGCGGGCCTCTACGGCCCCTGGGAGGGCGTCATCCGCATCGACGGGCGGCGGCTGGACGAGATCCCGCGCGGCGCGCTCGCCGCCTCCGTCTCCTTCGTCGACCAGGACGTGTTCCTGTTCGAGGGCACGGTCCGCGACAACGTGGCCCTGTGGGACCCGTCGATCACCGACGAGGCCGTCGTCGACGCGCTGAAGGACGCGGAGCTGTACGACGTGGTCGCCCGGCGGCCCGGCGGCGTCCACGGCCGGGTCGAGCAGGACGGCCGCAACTTCTCCGGCGGGCAGCGGCAGCGGCTGGAGATCGCCCGGGCACTGGTGCGCCGGCCCAGTGTGCTGGTGCTGGACGAGGTGACCAGCGCGCTGGACGCGGAGACCGAGCAGCTGATCATCGACAATCTGCGCCGCCGCGGCTGTGCGTGCGTGGTGATCGCGCACCGGCTGAGCACCGTGCGCGACAGCGACGAGATCGTGGTGCTCGACCACGGCACGGTCGTGGAGCGCGGGCGGCACGAGGAACTGGTCGCGCGCGGGGGCGCGTACGCCGAACTGGTCAAGGAGCACTGAGGTGATCCCCGTACAGCCCGGTCACCACGCCGGGTCCGAGCACCCCGACGACGCGGTGCTCGCCGCGTTCGGCGGGCTCGGGCAGCACGTCGACTGCACCGGGCTGCGCAGTGTGCCGCTGGAGGGCCCGCAGGTGCTGTGGCTGCTGGTCGACGGCGCGCTCGACCTGTTCGCGGTCGACGCGGCCCGGCAGGGGCACTGGCACTTCCTCGGACGGCTGGAGAAGGGCACGCTGCTGCTCGGCCCGGTGGAGGGTCCCCAGCACACGCTGGTCGGCAGGCCGCTGCAGGGGTGCGTGCTGCGCCGCATCCCGCTGCTGGAGCTCCACCGGCAGCAGTCAGGTTACGGCGACGCCTGGTCGTACCAGAGCCCCTACCAGAGCGAGTACGACAGCAGGGACGGCACCCTGAGTCTGCTGGAGCACGCGTTCGCGCTCGGCGTGGGACGCGGCCAGCGGGTGCTGTTCGAGGCGCCTTTGGACGGACGGACGACGGGCGACGACACGGTGGCGGACGACGACGTCCTGTGGCTGCCGGTCTTCCCCGGCTGCGTGCAGTACGGCGCCGCGTTCAGCGCCGAGGCCGCCGCCGACCTGCTCGTCGACGGCGCGCTCTGGCAGCAGATGGTCAACCAGCAGTACCGGCTGCTGTCGGGACTCGACCGCTGGATCGAGCGGATGGAGCAGGCCCACGAGGACCGGGCGGCCGCCGGGATCAAGGCCGGGGAGGCGGTGCGCGCGGGTGCCGACCAGGCGCTGCTGGCGTCCATCGGCCACTCCCGCAGGGCCTCTTCGGCCCGCTCCCGGGGTGCCGTCTCCGACGACGCGGCGTACGCGGTGTGCCGGCTCGTCGCCTCGGCGGCCGGTATCACGCTCGGCGAACTCGCGCAGGGCGGGCCGGTCGACGAGCGGACCGGGCCGGTGGAGCGCATCGCCCTCGCCTCCCGGGTGCGCACCCGTGCCGTACGGCTCGACGGTCGTTGGTGGCGGGAGGACTGCGGTCCGCTGGTGGGTCACCGGGCCAGGTCCGGGGCGCCGGTGGCGCTGCTGTGGCGGCGCGGCGGCTACCGGGCGGTGAACCCGGCCACCGGCAGCCGCATCCGCGTCGACGAGGAGAACGCCGAGGAGTTCGAGCAGCGGGCCGTGATGTTCTACCGGCCGCTGCCCGAGCGGCCGTTGGGCCTGTGGCGGCTGATGCGCTTCAGCCTCCGCGGCTCGCGCACGGACGTGCGGAACCTGGGCGTCGCGGGACTTGTCGCCGTCGTCCTGGGCGCACTGGTGCCGATCGCCACCGGCAAGGTGCTCGGGGTGTACGTGCCGAACGCCCAGACGGACCTGATCGTCCAGGTGTCGGTGGCGGTGATGGTCGCGGGTGCCGTCTCGGCCGTGTTCATGCTGATGCAGAACCTCACCGTGCTCCGTATGGAGGGCCGGATCGAGAGCACTCTGCAGCCCGCGGTGTGGGACCGGCTGCTGCGGCTGCCGACGAGGTTCTTCGCCGAGCGTTCCACCGGCGAGCTGGCGAGCGCGGCGATGGGCGTCAGCGCCATCCGGCGGCTGCTGTCGGGCGTGGGGCCGGTCCTCGTCCAGGCCAGCACGGTCGGCGCGATGAACATGGTGCTGCTGCTGGTGTACAGCGTTCCGCTGGCGCTCGCGGCGATCGGCATCCTGATGGTGATCGCGGCGGTGTTCCTCGGCATGGGGCTGTGGCAGCTGCGCTGGCAGCGCCGGCTGGTGGAGCTGAACAACAAGCTGAACAACCAGGCGTTCCAGACCCTGCGGGGACTGCCCAAGCTCCGGGTCGCGGCGGCGGAGAGCTTCGCGTACGCGGCATGGGCGAAGCAGTTCGCGCGCAGCCGGGAGCTGCACCGGCGCGCGGGCCGGATCCGCAGTCTGACGACGGTCCTCGACGCGGTCTATCTGCCGCTGAGCGCGCTGATCATGTTCATGCTGCTGGCCGGTCCGGCGAACGGCAGTCTGACGGCGGGCGAGTTCCTGACGTTCCACACGGCCGTGACGATGATGCTGACGTCCGTGACCCAGCTGACCGGTGCGCTGGTCTCGGCCGCCGCCGTGCTACCCATGCTCGAACAGGTCAAGCCGGTCCTGGACGAGGCCCCGGAGGTACGGGGGACCAGCACCCAGCCGGGCGAGCTGTCGGGGGCGATCGAGGCCCGCAAGCTGTCGTTCCGATACACCGATGACGGGCCGCTCGTCCTCGACGACGTGTCCCTGAGCGTCCGGCCCGGGGAGTTCGTCGCGGTCGTCGGGCCCAGCGGCTGCGGCAAGTCGACGCTGCTGCGGATGCTCATCGGCTTCGACCGTCCCGCCTCGGGCAGCGTGCTGTACGACGGCCAGGACCTCGCGGCCCTGGACCAGGCTGCCGTACGCCGCCAGTGCGGTGTCGTCCTGCAGAACTCCCAGCCGTTCACCGGATCGATCCTGGACTGCATCCGGGGCGCGGAACCGTTCACGGAAGAAGAGGCGTGGGCGGCCGCCGAGATGGCGGGGCTCGCGGAGGACATCCGCCGGATGCCCATGGGCATGCAGACCGTGATCTCCGGAGGCGGCGCCATATCCGGCGGGCAGCGGCAGCGGCTGATGATCGCCCAGGCACTGGTCCGCCGCCCGCGCGTGCTGTTCTTCGACGAGGCGACGAGCGCCCTCGACAACGCGACCCAGCGGATCGTCACCGAAAGCACGCGCGCGCTGCACGCCACCCGGGTCGTCATCGCCCATCGGCTGTCGACGGTGATGGACGCCGACCGTGTGATCGTCATGTCCGAGGGCCGGGTGGTGCAGCAGGGCCCGCCGGCCCGGCTGCTGGCGGACGTGGACGGCCCGCTGCACGGGCTGGTGCGGCGGCAGATGATGTGACGGTGCGGCGGCGACCGGGCCGGGCTGACGACGGTGCGTTCGGCCGGCGGGCACCGCGGACGCCTCGCGGCACTCGGAGCCGCCCCGGCCGGAGGCCGAGTCAGCCGGGACAGGAGCATGCCGCCGCAGACACCCGAGGCCGATGCGTGGCCCCTGCCGGGTGCCCCGTTCGGGAGCCCGCCCGGGACGGCGTGCTCGACCGCACCCTCCTGATCCCCTGATCACGCGATCTCCCGGTGCGCGGACGGAGGTGGCGGGTGGCGCGGCCGTCCCGGTCGGGGCGGCCGCGCCACGGAGTGCGGGGATCAGGGGTGTTCGCAGGTGTTCACGGCTCGGTGGGCGGACGGATCGCGTGGTGTGCGCTCCTGCATGCGCTGCAGCGGTGCACGACGTGCCGGGGCACGCAACGCGTCAGGGGCGGTGGTCACGCGGTGTGGAGCGTCAGCCCGTACCGGCCGAGGATCTCGTTGACCGGCTGGAACCAGGTGTTGCCGCCCGTACCGCAGTTGCCCCAGCCACCGGACGTCACACCCTGTGCCTGGTCACCGCTGATGAACGAGCCGCCCGAGTCGCCGCCCTCGGCGCAGACGTCGGTCCTCGTCATCTGGTGGACGGCCCCCTGGCTGTAGTTGACGGTCTCGTTCCTGCCGAGCACCGTGCCGCAGTGCCAGCGGGTCGTCGAGCCGGAGCGGCAGACCGAGGTACCGACCGGGGCCTCCCGGGAGCCGCGGACGAGCCGGTCGGGGATCTGCCCCCAGCCGAGCACCACCGGGACGGTCCACCAGCCGTGGCCGGTGCTCACCCAGGCGTAGTCGTCGCCGGGGAAGGACGAGCCCCGGAACGTGCCCATGTCGGAGCCGTCCCAGCCTCGGACGAAACTCCCGGACCGGCCGCAGTGCCCGGCGGTGACGAATCCCCCGTGCACCGAGAAGCCGATGGAGCAGCGGACGTTGCCGGTGTAGTACGGGTCTCCGCCGACGACACCCGCGGCCAGCGTGGCGGGTGCCTGCCGTACGGTCTCGACCTTCACCGGACCGGCCTCGCGGGCCCGGTCGAGGAAGGCGCGGACGGCCGCGTCGGACTGCTCGCCCAGGACGACGCCGATGACGACGGCGTTGTCCCGGGGGTCGACGTACCAGTTGGCGACACCCATGGGTGCGCCGAGGCCGTCGATGTGCTTCATCGCGGCGTCGAGCCGGGCGGCGCTGTACCGTACGAGCCGGGTGTCGGCGCCCACCGCCGCCACGGCGGCTGCCTTGTGACGGTCCGTCACGGCGACCGTGAGCTTTCCCGTGGCGGCATCGAACCAGGAGCCCGCGTACGCGGACCCGGCCGCCCGTTCCGCCTTCGGCTCGACGGCGGAGGCCGCCTTCTCCCGGGCAAGCCGGTGACGGGCCTGCGCCTCGGTCAGCGCCAGGTCGCGCTGCAGGGCGGTGAGCAGTTCCGGCGACGCGGGAGCCTGGACAGATGGTTCGACGGGGGTGTCGGCGGCCGCGGGAGCAAGTGCGGCGCCGCCCCAGGTGCCGAGTACGAGCGCGGCGGACAGGGCGATGCGGCGCCATGCGCGGCGGTGGGGGCCGGGTGGTCGGCCGGTGCGGGTGGCCGCGCCGGCTGCCTCACGGCCCCGTGGACGTAATCCGGTCGTGTGTCTCACAACGGTGAACCCTTCGGTCGTCCCGGAGTTGCTTCGCTCGTCCCGGGAGTGGTGGGGGTGGTGCACCAGCTGAAGAGAGCGCTCTCACCGCCTCGTTACGACACCACCGCGAGCTCGCTTTGTCCAGACCTTCGGAGCGATCGGGCATCCGGCGAACGCGCCCGACCCCACCCAGCCCCACTCGTTGGCGCCGCGTTCCTGACGTCCCGTCGTCGGACAACGCGCTGTCCGACGGTGCCATACGCCGACCGCACCGCCGCCGAACGCGGACGTGAGACCTCGGACGGCCCGCCCGCCATCGGCACGGACGTCAGACGCCCTGCGCACGGCACCCACGTGCGGGGCGGCCCGCACCGCGGAGCCCCCGGCCCCGGGCGGCGGACCGACGGTACCCGGGACCGGTCAGGACCCCGCCGACGTCTCGCGGTCCAGGATCCGGCCGTCCACCGTGCCGACCGCGCCGCCGCTGGACGTCACGGCGTGCCGGGGTCGTACTCGTCGAGGGAGCGCCCGCTGTCGAGGGCTGTGCGCTGGGCCGGATTCCCCGCCCGGCGCCAGCCCTGTTCAGTGACCCGCCCGGTGTGCCGCACATGGACCCAGGCGGAGCGCTGGTCGGCGCAGACGTGGATCTGCCGTCCGCCGTGGAGGTCCGGAACCGTCCACTGCAGTTCACCGGACGGCAGCCGGCACTCGAGTTCGTGTGCCCGGGAGCGCGGCCGGCACCCGCCCGTCGTCCAGCGTCTCCGCCGCCCACACCTGCCGGCGCAGCTCCCAGGAGGACCCCGCCGCAGCTCCGCGGTCCCGCAGGAACGGGCGTGCCCGTTCCGCGTCCGGCGGGCGTACCCTCCGCTCGCGCGGACCGGCCGACTCACGGATCCCCATGGTGCGGTCCCCCGCCGCCGACCAGTCCTCGCGCTCGATCAGCGTCTCGAAGGCGTGGATGAAGGCAAGGTCGGAGTCGCGGTCCTCCGGGGACACCATGACCCGCAGCCTGCGGTCCTCCAGCCACTCGACGGCCAGCACCTCGCGTCGTTCCTCGAGTGCGGTCCTGACCGCACCCGACTCCAGGTCCACCAGGAGGAGTTCGCCGTGGAAGTCCCAACTGCCGTCGCAGCGGCCGGTTCCGACGGCCGCGAGCGGAAGGGACGGATGGATGCCGGCCGAGTTCACCGGCCAGTGGGAGAGGTGGAGGTGACGGCAGGCGGGATCACCGGCCCTGAACACGCCGATCCGGTGCTGCGGCCAGCGGTCGACGGCGGCCGTTCCCGGCGGCGGCCACCGGATCGATCCGAGGTCGCCGCCCACGACGATGCCGCCGTGCCGGGGATCGACCGCCACGACGCTCGGATCGCCGATCTCGGCGAAAGGACGGTCACCCAGTACACGTCGAATGCTCAATGGATGCGCCATGCCCCCTGCCCCGTCGGACGAAGCAGTCCTTCCATCGCGCGGCGGTGGCGTCAGCGGATGCACCGGCGACGTTGCCCACCCGGGCCGGCCTGCGCCCCGACACCGCGGTGGTCCTGCGCTGTTGCGCGTCTTCGCTCCCGCGTGTGCGCGCGGAATTGGGCCGGACCGCTCGGGCTCACTATGATCCGCCGATGATCATACGAAAGCGACTGGCAGCCGCCCTCTGCGGCGCGCTGCTGGTCACCGTCACCGGCGGGCTCCTCCCCTCCGCCGCCCTCGCCGACTCCGGCGGCACAGCCGACCGGGCGACCGCGAAGGAACCGCCCAAGGTCGAACTCGTCCTCGACGTCAGCGGTTCGATGCGGGCCCGCGACATCGACGGGCAGTCGCGGATGTCCGCGGCCAAGCAGGCGTTCAACGAGGTGCTGGACGCGGTCCCGGAGGACGTACGGCTCGGTATCCGCACCCTCGGCGCCGACTACCCCGGCAAGGACCGCAAGGAGGGCTGCAAGGACACCAAGCAGCTCTACCCGGTGGGCGAACTCGACCGGACCGAGGCGAAGACGGCGGTGGCGACGCTCGTCCCGACCGGCTGGACCCCGATCGGCCCCGCGCTGCTCGGCGCCGCCGACGACCTGGAGGGCGGGAACACCACCCGGCGGATCGTGCTCATCACGGACGGCGAGGACACCTGCGCCCCACTCGACCCGTGCGAGGTGGCGCGCGAGATCGCGGCCAAGGGCGTCGACATCACCGTCGACACCCTCGGCCTCGTCCCCAACGCCAGGATGCGCGCCCAGCTGATGTGCATCGCCGAGGCCACCGGCGGCACGTACACCTCCGTGCAGCACAAGGAGGAACTGTCCGACCGGGTCAGCCAGTTGGTCGACCGCGCAGCCGAGCCGGTCGTCACTCCGGTGGCCACCCAGGGCGGCGTACGCTGTGCCGACGCGCCGCGGCTGAAGGCCGGACTCTACGCCGACCGCGAGACCTTCGGACAGCACCGCTGGTACCGCGTGGACCTGCTGCCCGGACAGGAGCTGCGCGCCTCGGTCAGCATCGCGGCCGACCGCCCGGTCAACCGCGACCACGGTGTGCTGCTGCGCGCCTCGACCCTGGCCGGCCGAGAGATCGTTCGCGGCGAGTCGGCGGGCGACGGACGGACCGACGTCGTCTCCACGGGCCTGCGCTACCCCAGGCCCGAGACCAACGGCAGCGCCACGGACACCGGCACCGCAGACGGCACGGATGGTGCGGGCGACACCGACGGTACGGGGACCGGCGACGGCGGTCCCGCCGCCGAGACCGTCTGCCTGCGGGTGAGCAACTCCTTCTCCGCCCCCGCCTCCGTCAAGACGACCCCCGGCCTGCCCCTGGAGCTGACGATCGACATCACGAGCGGACCCCGTGACGCCGGCGACGCGGCGTTCTTCGGCCTCGGCCACGGCTGGTGGCTGCTCGGCCTGCTGACGCTCGCCGGCTTCGCCGCGGGCGGGCTGTGGGGCTGGGTCTCTCGCTGGCGCATCGCCGTCTGGAGGAGCAACTGATGCGTACCGTACGCATGTTCACGGCAGCGCTGCTGTCCGCCGCCGCACTGTTCACACTGCCGTTCCCGGGCGTCGCCGCCGCCGACTCGCCGTCGCCGACCGCGAGCACGGATGACGGGGCCGCCGCGCCGACCGAGGCCGGCACGTCCTTCCGTACCGCCACCGTCGTACGCCCCGGACAGCGGGCCACGGCGCAGGGGTCGACCGGTGACTACCTGTACTGGCAGTTCCCGGCCGACGCCGGGCAGCGGGCCACCGTCAGGGCCAGGGTCGACCTGCCCCGCTCCGAAGCACGCCACGGAACCCACGTCTGGCGGCTCGACGTGTACGACGGGCTGAGGCGCCGCCAGGCGTGCCGCTACGGCAGCGACGTCCGGTCGGCCCCCGCCGAGGCCCCGTCGGTCGAGCTGAGCTGCGCGCTGCGCACGGTACGAGCCTGGTCGGAGCCATGGGCCGACGACCCCCTGCCCGGGACGTACTACGTACGCCTGACCGTCGTCGGAGCACCCGCCGAGGACCTGGGCGAGCCGGTCGACGCGTCCGTGGAGATCACGGCGGAGGACTCCGGCGGCGCCACGGCCGTCGACGGGCGGCTCGCCACCCCGCTGGTCCCCGCTTCCGGCCGTGAGGTCGCACCGGACGGCGGCTGGTCGTCGGGCCGGTGGTCGTCCCGCATCCTCTGGACTGCCGGCGGCGCGGTGCTCGCCGCACTGGCCGGCATCTGCGGCTACCGCCTCACTCGCGGCAACGGCCGCCCCGCACACCTACCGCCGGGAGCCTGACGGCGCGGGGAGCGTCGCCCGGCCGGGGTCTGCCGGCCCGGGCGCGGCGGCGCTCCCCGTCGCCGGGCCGTCCCTCAGCCCGTGCGGGCGGAAACGGCCGTCCGAACCTACCGCGGCCTGTAGGACACGCAGCGCGCCCCGACCGCGCTGGGTGACGCCGGGCATGAGGCGGAGCCGAAGCGGGCGTGCCAGATCCTCCGCGGTCTCGCACGTGTCGGCCTGCTGGTCAAGGTGCAGGACTGGCCCGTCGTGCACCGCGCGGTCCACGCGGAGTCCGGGCGGCGGGAAGTGCGAGCCGACGGCTCGCTTGCGGACTCGGCACATCGACCGGTCGAATCCGCGGCGCGGGGAGGGTGACGGCTGGGCGGGACGCCGCCCGGGGGACGACCGGACCGTCACACCCGCGTCGCCGTCCCCGCGTTGGCGATCAGCACGTCGAGGAGCGCGAGCAGCGCCGAGCGCACGTCCGTACGGGTGCGGGCGTCGAGCATCAGGACGGGCGTGTCCGGGTCGCGGAGGTGCAGGGCCGACCCGATCTCCTCGGGAGTGTAGAGCTGTTCGCCGTGGAAGCAGTTCGCGCCGACCACGAACGGGAGCCCGCGGCTCTCGAAGAAGTCGACCGCGGGGAAGCTGCGGTCGAGGCGCCGGGTGTCGACCAGCACGACCGCTCCGAGGGCGCCGTTGAGCAGGTCGTCCCACATGAACCAGAAGCGCTCCTGGCCCGGTGTCCCGAACAGGTAGAGGACGACTCCGGCGTCGGTGAGGGTGATGCGGCCGAAGTCCATCGCCACGGTGGTGACCGTCTTGGACTCGATCCCGTCCAGGTCGTCGACGCCGACGCCGGCGGCCGTCAGCCGCTCCTCCGTGCGCAGCGGCTCGATCTCGGAGATCGTCTCGACCAGAGTCGTCTTGCCGACGCCGAATCCTCCGGCCACGAGGATCTTGACGGGCGCGACTTCCTGGGCAGAGGTGTCATATGCGGGCAAGGTTGTCCCTGATTCTCCTGAGCAGGTGGACATTGCTGGTCTCGGCCTCCTCGAGGGGCGACCGGTGCCGTACCAGCCCGCGGTCCTCCAGTTCGCCGAGGAGGAGGATCACGGGCGTCAGACGCATGTGCATACGGGCGGCGATCTCCGCGACCGCCCGGCCGTTCGGAGGCATGCACAGGGACAGGACGGCCTGCCATTCGCTGGGCAGGCCGTCGTAGGTGTCCGGGGAGACCGCCGCCGTGACCGTGGTGTCCATGGTCAGCGAGTCCTCCGGAGCGGTCGTGCGCCCGTCGGTCAGGGCGTACAACCGCGTCCGGCGGCCGCCTCCTCGGCGCGGCGCGTCGGTCATTACGACGTCGGCGCCTGGGTGCGCTCGGGTGTGCTCAACCACTCCCCGAGCGCCTGCGCGGTGCGTACGGCCTCGCCGCCCAGTTCGCCGAGCCGGGCCTTGCGGGACGTCACGACGATGAGGGTGCTGCCCTCACCGCATCCGACGATGCAGAGGTACCGGTCGTCCATCTCGACCAGCTGGCGGATGACCCGCCCGCCGTCGACCTCCCGGGAGATGGCCTTCATCGTGGACGCGATCCCGGAGGACGCCGCGGCCACACGCTCGCCCTGGGGGCGGTCCAGCAAGTAGGAGCTGAGCATGATCCCGTCGTTGGACAGCAGCACGGCGCCCTTGATGCCGGCGATCCTGCTCAGGTTGTTGTCCAGGACGCTGAAGATCATGTCGTTGGATGTCGTCGTCATCGCCGATCCTGTCGGAGCTCTTCTTCCACCATCTGGGTTCCCTGCTCGTAGTCGGCCCAGGCGTCGGCCACCTCCTCGGGGGTGTCCTGATCCCGCACGGCCGCCGCCTCCGTCGGGCGGCACGGCCCCAGGAGCTGTTCGGCCATGTGCGTCTGCGGGACCCGCTCGGGCAGCGCCGGACGTCTGTCGCGGGCCGGCTCGGCGGGGCGGGCGGGGCGTGCCGACGCCTCCGGCGACTGCTTGTGCGAAGGCCGTTCGTGCGAGGCTCGGTCACGGGACGACCGGTCGAGCGGCGCCTGGTCACGCGGGGACTCGTGGGACGGAGGCCGCTCACGGGAGGGCTGGTCGCGGGACGCCTCCTCGTGCGGGCGCGGGTTCGACCACTGCTGCGCCCTGCGAACCGGCAGCCCGGCACCCGTGTGCGGTTCCGTCTCCGCCTTGCCGTCGCGCGGGCCGCGCGGCGCGGGGACGGCGATTCCAAGTAGTGCGGCGTCCGCCCGCTCCGGTTCCACGGGGGCCGTTTCCATGTGCTCCGGCACCAGGGGCTCGTGCTCCACATGCTCCTGCACCAGGGTGGCCGGCCCGACATGCTCCCGCACCACGGGTGCCGGCACCATGTTCGCGGTCTCCGGACCCGCCTGCGCCTCCCGGGCAGGCTCGACACGGCCGGTCTCGCCGTCGGCCCGGGCCGAACGCGCCGGCTGCTCCCCCTCCTCACGAGTGGCCTCGCCCCGGGAAGCCTCGACCGTGTGGGCCTCGCCCCGGGAGGGTTCGGTCCGCGCGGACTCGCCGTGCCTCGACGCCACTGGCGGCGCACCTCCCGTCTCGCCCTTCGTCGGTACGAGCAGCGCCTTGGGAAGGATCACCACGGCCGACGTCCCGCCGTACACCGACCTGCGCAGAACGACCGTGGCCCGGAGCCCGTCGGCGAGGTGGCCGACCACGAAGAGGCCCAGCCGGTGGGCGTTCTCCGCCAGCACGGCGTACGGCGGCGCCGAGTGCAGGCGCCCGTTCATCTCCTCGTAGGTCGCGGGTGCCACCCTCGGTCCACGATCCTCGATCTCCACCGAGAGCCCGTCGGCGACGAGTTCGGCCCGGATGACGACCTTCGACCTCGGTGGGGAGAACCGCGTCGCGTTGTCCAGCAGCTCGGCCAGGAGATGGCTGACCTGGCTGATCACGGCTGCTTCGACGCTGATCTCGTCCAGGGCCTGCCGCTCGATGCGGCGGAAGTCCTCGACCTCGGCCGCCGCTTCGCGCAGAAGGTCGGCGATGCGCATGGGTCCGGTGTGGGGGTCGGGGATCTCGCCGCCTGCCAGGATGAGCAGGTTCTCTATCTGCCGGCGCATTCCGACCGTCAGCTGGTCGGCCCGCATCAGCTCGGCGAGGAGCGCCTCGTCGTGCCCGAAGGCGTCCTGAAGTTCCTCCGTGAGGCTCAGCTGGCGGCTGACCAGGTTTCCGGTGCGGGAGGCAATGCCCGCGGCGAACTTCCCGAAGCCCAGGCGCTCGGCGGCGAGTTGCCGGTGACCGCTCACGGAGACGGCGACCACCCGCGCGAACGAGTCACTGATGCGACCCACTTCGTCCTGCTCTCCGCGGACCGTGGGCAGCGCTTCGGAGTCGACGGGCCGGCCGCTCTGCAGCCGGTCCACGACGTCCGGCAGCGTGCTCTCGGCGACGGTCACCGTCCGGTCGTGCAGACGGTTCAGCCTGCGCAGCACCGACCGCGTGGTGAGGGCGACGACGGTCGCGACGGCCAGCAGTGCGGCCGCGCTGCCCGCGATCAGCCAGGCGACCTCGGCCTCGAGCTCCGTCGCCCGGGCGTCGGCGCGCGCCAGCAGGGCCCGGGACCGGTCGGCGTTCAGCGTGCTGAGCTGCGGCCCCCACTGTTCCTGCGCGGCCTTCCACCCCTTGATGTCACGGGGCAGCTTCACTCCGTCGTCGGTGATCGACTGCTCGGCCAGGACGGCGCTCTCGATGCGGATCTTGGTCTGCCACGCTCCCGAGCGGACCATCTTCGCGTAGAGGTCGTTCTGCGCGTCCGGCAGGTACGGCACGATCCACGCGTCGTACAGGTGCCGCTGGGCACCGACGGCGTTGACGAAGTCGGCGAACTTGGAGGTGGTCAGCGTCCTCGACGGCCCTGCCTGCGCGAGGATCATGTCCTCCTGGGCCACCATCTCGGACGCCGCGAACATGGCCGTGACGACGCGGCTGTCCTCGCTGAGCCCGCCGTCCTCCGAGTGAGTCAGCTGGTCCTGGTAGAAGCGGATCATCTGGCCGATCACGCCGCTGTAGTAGACGAGTGTGCTGTCGGCGCTTCCGATGCCGCTGTCCGTGCGCTCGCGGTAGGACTTCAGGTCGTCCAGTTCCTGCGAGACCTCCAGCAGGCGGCGGTCCGCCACCTCGGACACCGCGCTGCCGGGCGCCCACGACCGGCGGAATCCCGTCGCGGCCTGGTCGGTGGCCGCGCGCCGCTCCCCCATGACGTCCTCGGGCACCGTGGTGCCGGCCCAGCGCGCGGCGGTCAGCGTCCGCTCGGCCTGCATCGCGACCATGAGCCGGTACAGGGGTACGCCCAGCCGTTCACCGGACTCCACGTCGGCGCGCAGGTGTCCCGACTGCTCCAGCAACCGGTTCGCGGCCAGCGCCGATTGGACGCCCAGGGCCACGATGGGGACGACCGCGAGCCAGGTGAGGAGCGTACGCAGACGCAGGGTGCGCCGTCGGCGCCCCGCTGACGGGCCTCGTGATCCGATGGGTTGTATCGGTGACATCAGTCCTCGGAAACGGGGGCAGCGTGACGGACCGTCGACGGGCCGGAGTGCTGCCCCGGGACTGGGGAAACACCTTTCCGGCCCAGGTCGGGACCAGGATGAGGAGCCCGATCATAACCAGCCACACCCAGAAAAAAGAGAGGTTGCGTCAGAAATCAGTTCGATGTTAAAGGGCGGTCCGCGAGGAGCCAAGGAACGGGTCGGGAGACGTGGGTCCGTGCCGGAGGGCACGCCGGGGCGCCGCTCGTACACCGCCGGCGCCCATGGCCTCCCGCTCGGCCGGGCCCGGTACGCGACCGACCCCACACTCGTCGCGCACAGCGCCGAAGTCGGCGCGGTCGAGCCCTCCGCCGACCGCCGACCGTAAGGTCATTCTCCATGTCCTCCTTCCGCCTCGTCCCGGGAGCCGGCGACTCACCCGTCGTGCTGCACGTCCCGCACTCCTCGCGCGAGATCCCGGAGTGGGTGCGTCGTGGCATCGAGTTGGACGACGCCGCGCTGGCACTCGAACTCGACCACATCACCGACTCCCACACGTCCGCCCTCGCCGCCGCGGGGGCGGACGCCGCCGCGGTCAGGCCGTGGCAGTTCGTCAACGGGCTCTCCCGGCTGGTGATCGACCCCGAGCGGTTCCCCGACGAGCGCGAGGAGATGCTCGCCGTCGGCATGGGCGCGGTCTACACCAGGACCACGCACCGCGAGCGCCTCCGACCGGCGGACACGGACCCACGGCCGCTCGTCGAGCGCTACTTCCACCCGTACGCGGCGGGCATGACCGCTGCCGTGGCCGACCGTCTCGGAACCGTCGGACGTGCGGTGGTCATCGACGTCCACTCGTACCCCACCGAGCCGCTGCCCTACGAACTGCACGGCGACGGACCCCGGCCGCCGATCTGCCTGGGCACGGACCCCTTCCACACCCCACCCGACCTCCTCGCCGCCGCGGAGCGGGCGTTCGCGGGCTTCGGCGGCACCGGGTTCGACAGCCCCTTCGCGGGTGCGTACGTGCCCCTCGGCTTCCACGGCAAGGACCCCCGCGTCAGCGCCCTGATGATCGAGATCCGACGCGACGTCTACATGACCGAACCCGGAGGCCCGGCCGGTCCGGGTCTGGAGCGCCTGGGCGCGGCGCTGGCGGAGCTGATCGATTCGATCTGAGGGACGTCTCCGGGGCCGTCGGGGGCTCCTCACGTGCCGCGGACGTCCGGCTCCAGTGACACGGCGACGAGCCGGTCACTGAAGGGCTCCCGAGCTTCGGAAGGCACTCCGTCCTCTGCGTGGATGCCCGCCCGAGCCGTGCGGTAGGCACGAATGGCCGGGTCGGACAAGGTCACGGTGACGACAGGGCAGTCCGCGGCGTCGTTCGTCGTCTCAGGGCTGCACTTGACCACATCGAGCATGCTGCGCCCCGGGCAGATCGCCCCCGCCGGAAGGGCCACGTCGAGGAGCAGGTCCTTGCCGGGGGCCACCCGGAAGCGTCCCGACGGCGGCGCGGCGACTGGCCTGCCCTCGAAGCCGCCGTGGACGACGGTCGCCGTGAGCCCGCGGGCGCTGGCACGGCGGCCCTCCCCGTGCGGACCGAAGAGGTCGACCGTGACGCTACCCTTCGTCAACGGCGCTTCCAGGAGGAGCGGTTCGTCGTCGACATGGATCGCGAGGTGAATCGTGAAGGTGGGGCGGCCGGGTCCCTTCGGGCCCGGGTCCCGAACGTCCCAGGCCGTGAGGACCAACGTGGGGTCGTCGCCACGCTCACCCTCTCCTCGCGGCCGGGGCCGGGGGCCGTCGTCCACCGCGCACTTCGTCAACTGGGCTGTGCCCCCGCCGGGCAGAGGCGCGTCGTGCAAGGTCGCGACTGGCGCGAGGCGCTGGACCAGAGGACGCAGCGACGTGTCCGAGGGGAGCATGAGCAACGCGGCGAGGAGCAGCAGCGTGGTCACGGGAGCGGCGAGAAACAGCCAGGAGCGGAGGGATATTCGGGTCACGGTTGTCCCAGCGGAGGGGAGGCCGAAATCGTCACTCGTGCGAGCGACCCCGTGCTTCGCGGTGGCCGGAGCAGGCCGCCGGGGAGGTGTTCGCGCCGCCCGACCGGGCTGATCAGCGGGTGAACGGCGGACCGTGGCGGTGACCGCCAACTGGGGTTCGAGGCCGGACCACACGGCGTCGACCAACGACGCCACGACGGGTACCCCGAGGTCTCCCGTTCCGTCTCCGGCTACCTCTCGTCCCGCGCTGAAGGGGTTCACCGCTGTACGGGAGCGGAAATCCGGGCACCGACGGGCGGGTGCCCGGGACGGTCCCGGAACAGGTGCCGGAGCAGGTGGATGAAGTCGCCCGGCATACCGGCCGGGCGCTTCCGGCTATGTGAACCGGCCCGGCTGGTAGTCGCCGCCGGGCTGCCGGACCATGACGTTCCCGCGGTTGAAGGCGTTGACGAGGGCGGCGAACGGCTCCTCGTCGAAGTGCTTGGCGGCCTCGGCCCATGCCTCGTCCGTGACACCGCCGGCCGCGTCGGCGATGCGGTGCCCTGTTCCGTCAGTTCCCGGGCGGCACGCTCGGCGTCGGTGAACACCGTCGCCTCCCGCCAGACCGCGACGAGGTTCAGGGGGTCGAGATGGGTAGGCGTCGTTGACGTGCATGTCGGTGCAGAACCCGCAGCGCGGGCGTCGCTGACGCGTCACCGGGCAGCCGGGCGACGACCCGGGCGGATGACCGAGCAGAGGGCTCTCCCACACACTCACCCAACAACTCCCGTGCCTGGGGCGGGACTTCGTCGTGGAGCACGGCCGCCGCGCCCCGTCCCTCCCGTGAGTCCCTCCAGAGGCGGCACGGGTGAAGAACCACCTCGGCACGGGGAGAATTCAGATCAACACCAGTCGCGCTGACACGCCCGGGATCCGGTGAATTGCCCGTCATATGCCGTCGGAATGCGGTGGGATCGGAGCCGTTGTTCCACCCCTCCCCAACGAGAGAGATCGAGCATGAGCAAGCGAACCGCGTCCGTCCTGACCGCCCTCACCCTGGCCGGTGCCGTCGCCGGCGTCGGCAGCGCCGTCGCGGACTCCGGCGCCCAGGGCGCGGCAGTGGGCAGCCCGGGCGTCCTGTCCGGCAACGCCCTGCAGGCCCCGGTGCACGTACCGGCAGACGTCTGCGGCAACACGCTCGGGGTCGTCAGCCTGCTCAACCCGGCCAGCGGCAACGGCTGCGCCGCCGGCTGACGCCCACCCAGCCCGCCCCGGCCCGCGCCACGCGACGCGCGGGGCCGGGGCGTTTCGACGTCCCCGGCGGCGTGACAGTGCGACATGCACTGTCGCCGCCCAGTGTCCCTCCGGCGTCGCGGAGGTCGACCGCCCCGGTGTACGAGACCTAAGGCCGGACGTCCGCTCGCACCGTCGGACTCGGAACACGCCTGGGTGGGTTCAGACCGGCATCAGCGCGACGCCCAGCGCCGGCAGGGTCATCGCCTTGACCGCCTCGCAGGCGACGTAGACGAGGTGGGCACGGGAGCGTGGGACGTCCTCCCCCGCCAGCACCCGGTCCGAGCGGCGGTTCAGCACGGGCCGGACAGCGGCGAGCTGTACGGCGAGCAGCGTCACGGCCGCGATCGTCAGGGCCACGACGGGTGCGGCGGGGCCTCCGGCGGCGACCGCCACGACCAGCACGGCGGCGAGGACCGCTTCGGCGCGGTTGAGCGCGCGGAAGACCAGCCGGCCGATACCGAGACCGATCCGCAGGGTCACTCCGGGCGCCCGGAACTTCAGCGGTGCCTCCAGGAACGAGATGGCCAGCACCATTCCGAACCAGACGAAGGCGGCCGCGGCGGCCACGGCCGCCCAGGTGGGGTTCATACGCGGCGTACCTCTTCCTTCCACTCTCGCGCCCGGCTCCTCCTGCTCTCACGCCCGACGCGGACGATGCGACTCCTCGGACGCCGAGGCATCCCGGCGACCGGCGACGGCTGCGGGGGCTTGCCGACACCCCACGACGCCTCGTGACGCACGGCGCCTTCGGCGCCCGGCGGCCGTTCCCGATGGGGCACGGTCCTCACGATGCCCTCGAGCCGGCCGGAGTACGCTTCTCCTCGCACTGTACGGCGAGGACTTCGCGGTACGGCGAGGACCGTCCGCGGCAGGGCAAGGCGAGTACCGTGCCGCCGGTGTACCGCGGCTCCGGAACACCGGCTCCACCGCTCGGCTTCTACCGGCCGAGCCAGAGGTCCGGACCGAAGACCTCGTAGTGGATCCTCTCGGCGGGCACTCCCCGACGCAGCAACTCGCCGCGCACCGCACGCATGAAGGGCAGCGGACCGCACAGATACGCGGTCAGGTCCTCCGGGAGTTCCAGGCCGCCCAGATCGGCCCGGCCGACCGCGGCCTCCGGGGTTCCGTCGCCGGGGGACTCGTACCACAGGTGGAGCCGGCCGTCCGGCAGGGCTCGCGCCAGGGCGACTTGCTCCTCGCGGTGCGCGTGGTCGGCGGGTGTGCGGTCGGCGTGGACCGTGACGACCGCGCGGCCCGCCCCGGTGGACACCAGATGGTCGAGCACGGCCAGTACGGGGGTGTTCCCGATCCCGGCGGACGCCAGCAGCAGCGGCCCGTCGTCCTCCGGCAGCACGAGGTCGCCGAACGGCACCGACACGGTCAGGACGTCGCCCGGCCGCGCGTGCTCATGGAGCCAGGACGACACCTCCCCGTCCGGTCCGGCCCCGTCACGGACCCGCTTGACGCTGATCCTCCAGTCACGCCGGCCCGGGGCGGCGGAGAGGCTGTACTGGCGGATCTGGCGGGCACCGTCGGCGAGTTCGACCTGGACGCTCACGTACTGGCCGGGCCGGAAGGGCCCCGCGGGGCGGCCGTCGCGGGGACGGATGAGGAAGGAGACGACGTCGGGCGTCTCCTGGTGGCGCTCGGTGATCTCCATGCACTGCCAGACCTCGCCCTCGGCGACGCCCGCCTCCTGGTAGAGCCGCGTCTCCAGGGCGATCAGGGCGTTGGCCATCAGCCAGTACACCTCGTCCCAGGCGGCGGCGACCTCGTCCGTGAGCGCCTCTCCGAGCACGTCGGTCATCGCAGCGAAGAGGTGCCGGTGGACGATTTTGTACTGGTCGGAGGTGATCCCGAGCGAGGCGTGCTTGTTCGCGATCCGCGCCAGCATCGCGTCGGGTCGGGCGTCCGGCTTCTCCAGCAGCATTCCGGCGAAGGCGGCGATCGAACCCGCCAGCGCCTTCCGCTGCTCCCCGTTGGCCTGGTTGCCGCGGTTGAACACGTCCCGCAGCAACTCGGGACGGGCGTCGAACAGCCTGCGGTAGAAGTGCTCGGCGATGTCTCCGATGGCGGCTCCGACCACCGGCAGAGTGGCGCGGACGACGGGCGTGGCCTGTTCCGAGAGCACAGATGACTCCTAAATAGGTAAACGATCTTCGTGTTTTAGAAGGCGGTGCGCCTCAGCCCGCGAGGTCGCGACGGGACGGCGCCGGCCCGATGGAAGCGGCTACCGCGACGGAGGTCCGGCAAGGGCGACGAGCACGGGCCCGGTCGGCGAGGTGACGAGATCCGCCACGGTCAGTGGGTCCAGCGTGGCGTAGAACGCCTCCTGGGCGTCACGCAGCGCCCGCCGCAGCCGGCAGGCCCCGCGCAGCGGACAGGGCGGGTCGTCGCAGCTGACGACCTCCCCCTCCCCTTCGAGCTCGCGCACCAACCAGCCCACCGAGGCCCGCCGGCCGAAGTCGGTCACGACGAGCCCGCCCCCGCGACCCCGGCGGGCCTCGACCACTCCCAGGTGCTGGAGGCGCGTGATCGCCTTCGCGGCATGGGTGTGCCGCACGTCCATCGCCTCGGCCACCTCTCGGGTGGTGAGCACCTCGTCGTCGGCGCAGACCGCGAGGCGCATGACGGACCGGAGAGCCAGGTCGGTGAACTTGGTGAGTCGCACACCAAGGACGCTATCAAATACGCATTCAGGATTCTCATTAAAGAGGTCACTCGGCCTCTGTGGTTTGTGTCACGGACAGCGGACCACGAACCTCGGCAGGGGTCTCGGACAGGGCGGCGGAGACGGCTGCGGGGAGGACTTCCCGAAGGACTCGGGGCGGGGGTCCGAGCGGGCGCCTGTGGCGGCGGCCCGCTCGGACGCGGGCCGACCGGAGGTGCTACGACACGACGGCGGCGGCGCCGGTCCGCGGCTCGCCGGGTCCCGGTTCCGTCTCCGGCCCGGGTGCGGCCTTGGGTACCGGTTCCCGCTCCGCGGCCGGGTCCGGCTCGCTCAACTGCTCGCGGAGATAGTTCCAGACCACCGCGATCAGCGCGGCCACCGGTACGGCGAGCAGACTGCCCACGATGCCCGCCAGGCTGCCGCCCAGTGTCACCGCCAGCAGGATCACCGCGGCATGAAGGCCCAGGCCCCGTCCCTGGATCATCGGCTGGAACACGTTGCCCTCGAGCTGCTGCACCACGACGATGATCGCCAGCACGATCAGCGCGTCCGTCGGTCCGTTCGACACCAGCGCGATGAGCACCGCGACCATGCCGGCGAACAGGGCACCCACGATCGGCACGAACGCGGACACGAAGGTCAGCACGGCGAGCGGGAGGACCAGTGGTACTCCCAGGATCCACAGACCGATACCGATGAAGACGGCATCGATCAGGCCGACGAACGCCTGGGACCGCACGAACGCGCCCAGCGTGTTCCAGCCGCGCGCGGCCACGACCGGGACGTGAGTGGCCAGTGAGCCGGGCAGTTGACGAGTGAGCCACGGCAGGAACCGGGGGCCGTCCTTGAGGAAGAAGAACATCAGGAAGAGCGCGAGGACCGCCGTGACGACACCGTTGACCACGGTGCCCACACCGGTGACGACGGCGGTGGCCATACTGCCCGCGCTGTCCTGTATGCGTTCCACCGCGGCGTCGAAGGCACCGGTGATCTGGTCGTCGCCGATGTTCAGCGGCGGTCCGGCGGCCCACTCACGCACCTTCTGCATGCCCTGGACGACGCCTTCCGACAGTTCGCCGGACTGAGCTGCCACCGGCACCGCGATCAGGGCCACGACGCCTGCGGCGACCAGGAGGAACAGCACGGTCACGGCCGACGCGGCGAGGGCGGGAGGCCACCCGTACCTGCGCAGGAGCCGAGCCGAGGGCCAGGTGAGCGTGGTGAGGAGGAGGCCCACGACGAGAGGCCAGACGATCGACCACATCCGGCCCAGCAGCCACAGGGCCACCGCCGACATCACGGAGACGAGCAGCAGCTCGACCGACACCCGGGCCGATGTTCCGAGCGCGGCACGGGCCCTCGTGGGACTCAACCTGTCAGACATGGAATCACCCTATGGGTACCGCGGCCGTGGATATCNGGCCGATGTTCCGAGCGCGGCACGGGCCCTCGTGGGACTCAACCTGTCAGACATGGAATCACCCTATGGGTACCGCGGCCGTGGATATCCAGCCACAGGCCGCCCGGCCGCCGTTTCTCGGAGTGTCGTTCCTCCGGCCGTCGCCCCTCCTGCTGCGGTGAGCGGTGTCCCGGGCGAGGCGAACGGCCGGACGGGCGGTTTCCGGACAGGATCGCGGACCGCGGAGCGCGGAGCGCGGACTTCAACCCCGGCCCGGGCTTCGGCCTCGGAAAGCCCTTTGACCGCCGGGCTCTCGATGGATACCGTCCGCAGCGTGACGTCACACTGCTTCTCCGCGAACCGCGTCCGCCGCGCCTGAGCGCGGCGACGGCCTTCTCACTCTCGCCGCGCCCGTCAGTCCATTCCTTCCAACGGGCACGGAGATCCCCCATGTTCACGCGTTTCCCGGAACTCAACGCGCTCCTGACCGGCTTCACCCACGCGGTACGCGACCTCCTCGGCGACACGTTCGTCGGCGCCTACGTCCAGGGCTCCTTCGCGCTGGGTGCCGGCGATGCGCACAGCGACTGCGACTTCATCGTCGCCACCACCGAACTTCCCCGGGGGGACGCGGAGACGGAGCTCCGCCGTCTCCACGACGGGATCCCGGCCCGTCCGGGGTTCTGGACACAACACATCGAGGGCTCGTACGCGGACACCGCGTCCCTGCGGGACGCCGGTGGGCTCGGCGTGCCGTGGCTGTTCTGCGACCACGGGCACCGTGAGCTGATCTGGGACACCCACTGCAACAACCTTCACACCCGCTGGATCCTCAGAAACCACGGCATCACGCTCGCCGGTCCGCCCATCGCGGATCTGGTGGACGAGGTGCCGCCGGACGCACTGCGCGCCGCCATGCGCGCGGATCTGCCCGAGGTGCTGCGGGGCATCAGGACCTGGGCGTCCTTCGATCTGGCGTGGACCCAGCGCTACACGGTGACGACCTACTGCCGCGTGCTGTACTCGCTGCAGACGGGGAGGGTGGCGTCGAAGCGCGGTGCCCTCGAGTGGGCGTGCCGGAACCTGGAAGCGAGGTGGCGTCCGCTGCTCACACAGGTGATGGACGACCGCGACCGGGGCTGGGACCCCGACGACCCGCCCCGGCCGGGCAGCCTCGATGCCACGTACGCATTCGCCGCGTACGCGGAGTCGTTCGCAGGCTGACCGTGTCGGCCGGAGCGGTCCGGTCCCCTTCCCCCGGGCTCGGCCGGGGCGCCGGGTCCGGCCGGGCGCGGTCCGGGCATCGCGGCCGGGCGGGATCCACGGCCGGCCGTGCCCGCTCCTCCCGTCGCCCGCCCGGCCGCCGTCTCAGTCCGCGGTGTGCACCCGGACGCCGCCCACGTACGTCGTCACACAGCGGACGGCGTGCAGTTCGGCCGGGTCGACGGCGAACGGGTCCCGGTCCAGGACCGCGATGTCGGCGAGCCGCCCGGGAGCGAGGACGCCGGCCTCGTCCTGGTGGTTCACCCAGGCGGAGCCGGCCGTGTAGGCGGCGAGGGCGTCGGTGAGGGCGAGGCGCTGGTGCGGCAGGAACGGGGGGCGCGGCTCGGGCTCCCCCAGTTCCTCGGGCCAGACCCGGCGGTTCACGGCGACGTGGACGCCGTGCATCGGGTCGGGGCTGGAGACGAACCAGTCGCTGCCGGCCGCGATCGTCACCCCCGCCGCGTGGAGCGCGCCGAAGGGGTACTGGAGGGCGCCGCGCTCAGCACCGAGGAAGGGCAGCGTGAGCTCGTCCATGGCGGGTTCGTGGGCGGCCCACAGCGGCTGGATGGTGGCGGTGGCACGCAGCGTGCGGAAGCGCGCGATGTCGTCGGGGTGGACCACCTGGAGATGGGCCAGGTGATGCCGGTTGCCGGTGTGGCCGTTGGCAACGACGGCGGCCTCCAGGGAGTCCAGGGCCTCGCGGACGGCGCGGTCGCCGAGGGCGTGGAAGTGGATCTGGAAGCCTTCGGCGTCGAGGCGGACCGCCGCCTCGACCAGCAGTGCCGGGTCGACCATGGACAGTCCGCGGTTGTCGCCGGGGCAGCCGCAGGAGTCCAGGTAGGGCTCCAGCATGGCCGCGGAGAAGTTCTCCACCACCCCGTCCTGCATGATCTTCACGCTGCCCGCGGTGAACCGCCTCCCGTCGCCCGCGGCGGCCTTCGCCCGCCTGGAGACGAGCGACTCGATCTGCTCCGGTCCGGCCTCCCGGTCCCACCAGAGCGCACCGCGGACGCGTGCGGTGAGCGATCCGTCGGCGTCAGCGGCCAGATAGGTGCCGAGCGGGTCGGGACAGCCGCCGTACGCGCCGACCAGGGCGTCCTGCCAGCCCGTGATGCCGAGGGAGTGGAGGTGTGCCTGGGCGGCGAGGAGTCCGGCGCGGGCCCTGGCTGCGGTGACGGGCGGGGTGAGGTCGCCGACCAGGCCCATGGCGCCCTCGTGCAGCACACCGGTCGGCTCGCCGCCCGGGTCGCGCTCGATCCGGCCGTCGGCCGGGTCGGGGGTGTCGCGGTCGATGCCGGCGAGGGCGAGAGCGCGGGCGTTGGCCCACGCCGAGTGCCCGTCCCTGACCGCGAGGTAGGCGGGCCGGTCCGGGACGACGTCGTCCAGCAGTCCGCGCGGCGGCAGCCCGCCCGGGAAGGCGTCGAACGACCAGCCGCTGCCGACGATCCACTCCTCCTCGGGATGCGCGTCCGCGTACTCGCGGACGATCCTGCGGTAGGCGTCCGCGTCCCGCGCGTCCGACAGGTCGCAGCCGAGCATCCCGATGCCGGCGATCACGGGGTGCACGTGCGCGTCGGTGAACCCGGGGAGCACGAACCGCCCTTCCAGGTCGACGACTTCGGTGCGGGCTCCGGTGAGCTCCCGGATCTCGCGGTCGCCACCGACCGCCGTGATCCGGTCGCCGCTGACCGCGAGCGCCGAGTGGCGGACGCGGGCCGGCCCGGCGGTCCAGACGGTGCCGTTGAGGAGGACGAGATCGGGTGCGGTGGTCATGCGGAGACTCCGGGGGGCGGGGTGCTGGACGTGGACGGAGGAGCGGACGGGGACGGGTGCGCGGGCAGGGGTGCGGACGGGGACGGGTGCGCGGGCAGGGGTGCGGGCGGGGACGGGGGTGCGGGCCGGGACGCCGACGCGGGTGCGAGCGGGGGTGCGGGCCGGGTGAAGTAGGCCGCCCTGCGGCGGTAGCGGGTCCAGAGCGCGGCGGGGACGCCGAGGAGGACGGTGCCCAGCGGGAGGGCCGTCAGGAAGCGCCCGTTCTCCGGGTCGAGGGCCATGTGGTCGACGGACGTCCACTGCTGGTGGGCGACCAGTCCGCCGAGGAGGAGCAGCGTCGTCCCGCCGAGCGCGGGCAGCACGCCCACGGCGAGGATGTCGCGGAGGCGCCCGCCGCGCAGTTCGTGCCGGAAGGTGACCGCGCACGCCCAGCCGCCGATGCCGTACATCAACGAGACCAGGATGCCGACCGAGTTGACGACCGCGAGGACGACCTCGGAGAGTTCGCCGACGCCCAGTCCGGCCAGGGAGAGAGCGACGGCGATCCCGGCGGTGCGCAGGGTGGAGGTGACCGGGGTGTTGCGGGTCGGGTGCAGCCGGGCCCAGCCGGGGCCGAGGACCCCGTCGCGGCCCATCGCCAGGGTGAGCCGGGATCCGGCGATCACCGAGGACTGCATGCAGGCGACGGTGGCGGCGAGCATCGCGGTCGTGGCGGCGATCGCGCCGCCGGTTCCGTAGAAGGTGCGGGAGAGTTCGGTGATCCCGGCGAGGGGGTCGGCGAGCTGCCCCGGGGTGAGGGCGTGCAGGAAGCCGGTCGCGCCGATCAGGAACAGCACCAGTGTGACCACGATCGCGATCAGGCCGGCCCGGCCCGAGGACCGCGCCTCGGCGTTCTCCTCGACGACGCTGAACGCGCTCTCCCAGCCCCAGAACATGTACGCGGCGAGGACCGTCGCCCCGAGCAGGGTGAGTGGGTCGGGGAAGGCGAGCGGCGAGAACCAGGACGGCTGAACGGGCGCGGCGTCCCCGCGGGCGAAGGCGGTGACGACGACGGTCAGGACGACCACCGCGGACAAGCCGAGCAGTACCGACTGCACGGCGGTCGCGCCCTTCACACCGCGCACCGCGCCGACCACGATCAGACCGGTCCACAGCAGCCCGGTGAGGGTGACCGCGAGGGTCGACTCCGCACTGAACAGCCTTGCCTCATGCGCGAGTTGGAGAGTGAACTGCCCGGTCAGCTGACCTGCGTAGGAAAGGAACATGATGTTGGTCGCGACCGCGGTCCAGCCGGTGAGATAGCCGGTCCAGGGGCCGAGGGCGCGGCGGACCCAGACGTACGCGGTCCCGCAGTTGGGGTCGCGGGCGGCGAGTCGGGCGTAGCCGCCGGAGACCGCCAGGATCGGGAGCGCGGCCAGCAGGAACGCGGCGGGCAGCGAGGTGCCGGCGACGGCGGCGAGGAAGCCCAGCCCGATGCCGATGGAGACGGTGGGGCTGATGTTGGCGAGGGCGATGACCACGCCGTGGCGGGTGCGGAGGGACTTGCGGAACTCGTCATGACGGGGGATCTGGCCGTCGTCCATGCGCGGTCCTCCTCGGTCCGGGGTGAGGGAAGGAAAGCGCCCACCGAGCGAATAAGTCAACACTGTGGGAAAAATATGTTCCGGGTGACGGCGCGGGCTTGCCCCGGGGCGCCGTCGGCTGGTCTGATCGAGCGCATGGCATCGGACGGCACGGCGGTACGGGGCAGGGGACGGCCGCCCAAGGTGGTCCTGGACGCGCGGATCATCGTCGACGCGGCCCTGGCACTCTGCGACGAACAGGGCGCGGAGGCGCTGACCGTGCGCAAGCTGGCGGCACGGCTCGGCGTCGACCCGTCGTCGCTGTACCGGCACGTCGCGGACAAGGACGAACTGCATCTGCTGCTCGCGGACCGACTCTTCGAGGAGATCCTCCACACCTTCGCGCCGACCCCCGGTGACTGGCGGAGGACGCTGCGCGACCTCGCGGTCGCCACCCGGGAGACGGCCCTGCGGCATCCGGCGGCCGCCGTCGTCGCGACGTACCGCACGACACGGCGGCCCGCCGAGATGCGGATCGTCGAACACATCCTGACCGCCTTCGCCGAGGCTGGCTGCGACCCCGGGCAGTCCGCGCTCCTGCACCGCGTGTACGGCGACTTCACCCTGGCCTGGTCCGGGATGGACGCGGCCTTCGCCACCCTCGACCCGGCGGCGCAGGCGGGTGACGAGGCCGCCTGGACCCGTGAGTACGTGACCGCCGACCCGTCCCGCTACCCGTCGATCGCGCGCAGCTCGGCGCACATGGCGACGATGACGGGCGAGCGGGTGTTCCGGGCGGCACTGGAGGTGCTGCTGGACGGGCTGGGCGTGCGGATCGGGCGTGGCGGTTCACAGCCGGAAGGTGCACCACCGGCAGGCTGACGGGTCGGGGGTCGGCCCTCGCAGGACGGCGGGACCGGGGCACGGAGGCGCAGGAGGCCGGTACGGAAATCGAACGCTCGCCCGAGTGTCGCGGCCCGCCCCGGACTACCGGCGAGCGGCGTACGCGGTCGTGCCGACGAAGGCGATGCCGTCGGCGGACGCCCGCTGTCGTGGGACCTCCGGGTCGCCGAGCCCGGCGTGCCAGAGGCCGTCGCGCCTCGTCAGAGTGACCGCCGACCGATGCGGCAGGTCCAGATGCAGGAAGGCGCGGGCGGGTGCCGACAGGGCGTGGACCAGCGCCGCTCGGACGACGGACGCCTCGGTGATCGCCAGCACGCGCCCCGCGTCGTCCGGCAGGGCCTCCAGCCAGGACGCGGTCCGGCGGCACAGCCTGCCGACGGACTCGCCGCCGTGCGGTGCGGCATCGGGGTCCGTGAGCCAGGCGGAGAGGCCGTGCGGGTCCTCCGCCCGGATGTCCGCGTGTGTGCGCCCGCTCCAGGTACCGCGGTCGATGTCCCGCAGGGCGTCCTCGGGCGCCGCCGCCACACCGAGGGCCTCGGCGGTCTGCGCGCAGCGGGCCGACGGTGCCCTGAGGGCCAGGGAGTACGGCGGAAGGGCCGCCTTCGCGTTCGCGGCCGCACGCCGGGCACGCCCGTCCAGGGAGCCGTCCCCGAACGTCGGGCCACGGGTTCCCTCGACGGAGGACGCGCACAGGAACGTCAGGCGCAGACTCATGACTCCGGCCTCCTTCTCCGATCGGCACGGCACACGGCCGGCCCGGTCAGCCGATCCATCGGGCGGGCTTGGTGGCGTTGTACAGCAGGTACTCCAGCGGGCCTCGCCGGAAGAAGCGGGTCCACAGGAAGGCCGTCGCCATGGCCACGACCGCGAACCCGAGGAGCACCGACAGAGCCGCCCAGTCCTCACCGTCGACCGTACCCAGCAGACGGATGGCGAAAATATGGCCGACGTAGGCCGTCAGGGAGATCGAGCCGACCGCGGCGAGCGGTGCGAGCAGCCGGACGCGGGGGCCCGCGAACTGCACGGCGATGAAACATCCCGCCAGGACGGCCAGCGCGACGCCGGTGTTGCCGACGACGGACCAGGTGGTCTGGCTGTGCGGGGAGGCCACCAGCAGCCAGGCCGGGTGCCCGGGGGCGAACTCCTCGCCGACGGCGTCGGACCACCACGCCGAAGCGGCGGGGCCTCCGTCCGTGGCCGCGCTCACAGCCGCCTGGGCCCCCGGGATCGCGTGGAGGGCCAGCCACGACCCTCCGTAACCGATCACGGCAAGTGCCCCGCCGGTGCAGGCGAGGTTCGTGAGCACGTCGCGGCGCGAGAGGTCGAGCCTGGCCACCGCCATTCCGGCCACGATGAAGGGGAACCACGTCAGGGCCGGGTACTCGCCGGTGACGAAGAGTTCCAGGAAGCCGTCCGAGCCGGTGATCCGTGCGAGGGGGTCCAGACCGACGACTGCGTCGGACCAGTCCCCGCCGTCGACCGCGGCTCTCAGCAGGTACAGCACCTGCGGCAAAACGAGGGCGGTCGAGGCCGCGACGAGCGCGAGCGCCCCCGCGCTCAGCCGGTACAGCGGCAGGGCGAGGACGAGGAGCAGACCGTAGAAGGACAGGATGACGTCGACGTCGGTGTCCAGCAGGACCAGTGCGTACCCCAGAGCCATCAGGAGGGCGGCACGGATCAGGACGCGGCCGATCGCCTGGCGGCCGCCGCGTCCCGTGCGCGGCCGGGGGCGGCCCGTCAGGAGGACCAGGGTGAAGCCGGCCAGCAACGCGAACAGGGCGGACGACCGGCCGCGGGCCACCTCCATGACCCACCCCAGGGGTCCGCCCACCGACGGATCGGGACCGACGTGCGCGGCGAACATGCCGAGGATCGCCAGTCCGCGCGCGAGGTCGAGGCCGATCATCCGGCCCGTCGACGGCGCGCGGAAGGGCGAGTCGTCCGCGGTCGTCGCGGACGGCACGGCCGGAGCGGATACGTGTCCCATTGGTCACCACAATTCGAGGAACATGCCGGTTCAACCATCCGGCAGTCGGCCGGAACTCCCCCGCCGACCGGCGGGTCCCCGGTACGGCCGCGGGAAATCCGGGAGCCGGGCGGCTCGGAATGCCACCAGTGAACGGGGCGGGGAGTCCCGCGTCATGCCACCGCAATTCGGGACTCGCCAGAGCCGTGCGCGGCCGGTAAGGACCGTCCCGCAATCCCGGGGGACCAGCGCGCGGCGTCGGATCCGGTGCATCGCAAGCCGGAGAGTCGTCCCCATGCCGGGTGTAGTCGGGCGATGCGACAACGCGGCGGGAGGCACCTCAGCTGTCGTCGTGCGCCCGCAGGCGACTGCGGGACAGCCCTGGGGCAGCACGTCGCGCAAGCCGGCGGTTCCGCCCGGCAGACGGGGCCACATATCCCGTCACCCGTGTCAAGCCACGAACTCCAGTAGCAGGACAGAAATCGTTCGATCGTGCCTACTGGAATAAGAAGGCGATTGAAACGCAAAACGTGGCGTCTGCCACCACCGCCTCCGACAGGAATCCGACATGCGAGCCCCGAAGAAGGCAGAGCGAGGGTCGCACGACCGCAGGTGAACGACTCATGAATTCATGGATACACGACCGCCCGGCGACCGATGACCTTGGGACGTCCAGTCCGCAGGCATCCGCTCCCGGGCACGGCAGGGACCGCCGCACGGCGACGGCGCTCCTGGCCGACGGCAGCCGCCGTATCCGGGAGGAACTGTCGTGACCTGCAACAGCTTCGAACGGCCCGCCACCACCGCCGGGATCGGCTCGACACCCCGGGCGGAGGCACCGGCCGACAACGGAGGCGGCGCGGACAGGCCCGTCGAGGCGCTGCTCGCCGAGGTGCTGGCCGGCGTCCTGCGCACCGAGCAGGTCCCCGCCGACGGCAACTTCTTCACCGACCTCGGCGCAGACTCCCTCGTCATGGCCCAGTTCTGCGCCCGCGTCCGCAAACGGGACGACCTCCCCACCGTGTCGATGAAGGACGTCTACC